>DBVJ01000134.1:28316-34946 GCA_002308115.1 Lachnospiraceae bacterium UBA1267 | reverse complement strand
TCAAGACGGACGACGCCGTCCCGGTCCACCGGAAGATAAACGGCCGAAAAACCGAAATCTTCCAGAAAGCGCACCACGTTCCGGACCGAAGGATGCTCGACGACGGTGGTAACGATCTTCATGCCCGCGCGGCGGTTCGCAAGCGCTGCGCCGGTGATGGCCCAGTTGTTGCTCTCCGTGCCGCCGGAGGTGAAGAAAATGTTCTTCGGATCGACCCGGAGCGTCGACGCGATCTGCTCTTTCGCATGCTTCACGTAACGTTCTGCTTCCATCCCCTTTCTGTGAAGGGACGCCGCGTTGCCGTAATCCTCCTCCATGATCTTCTCGATCAGGGAGGCCACTTCCGGGTAGACGCGGGTGGTCGCTGAATTGTCCAGATAAATCTCTGCCATGTTGTTTCGGGACGGAAGACCGTCCTCTTTCATCTGTTCTTTTTATTGTCCGAACAGCAGCACCGCGATCAGCGCGGGACCTGCCGTTTCCGTGCGTAAAATGCGCTTTCCAAGGCTGATGACCTTAAAGCCGGCCGTTTGGGCCTTCTCGATCTCATCGCCCTCAAAACCCCCTTCAGGGCCGATAAAAAGGCCGATCCTTGCATCCTCGGGGATCTCACGGAGGATCTTCTTCGTTTCTTCCATGTTGTCGGCGGCTTCATAGGGCACCAGAACGATGTCCAGGTCTCGGGCATAGGCGACCGCTTCGTCGAAGTTCATGGTCGGAAGGACCTCTGGGATCACGTCCCTCAGAGACTGTTTGGCCGCCGCTTCCGCGATCTTCTTTCGGCGTGCGGTCCGGGCTTCTTCCTTTTTGGGATCCGGCTTTACGACCGAACGCTTCATCAATACCGGTACGATCTCCGAGGCGCCCAGCTCAATGGACTTTTCGATCACCTGCTCCAGTTTGTCTCCTTTCGGAAGGCCCTGAAACAGCGTCACGCGGTTTTTGGGTTCATGACTCTCCCGGACTTCCGAGAGCACCTCCAGTATGGCCTGATCGGCCTCGAAAGAGGCGATCCTTGCCACATAGACGCCCACGCCGTCCACCGTCACAGTCACCGTATCGCCTTCTTTCATGCGGAGGACCGCGTGAAGATGCCGGAAATCATTTCCGGAAATGACGATCCGATCGTCTGTTTTCTGTTCTCTTGCCACGAAAAATCTGGCCATCAGCGCACTTTCTCCGCCGTAAAACTGACCCAGTCGCCCAGGGTCTCGGAACCAAGGAGCCTGAGTGCGCTGTTTTCAAGGATCGCCTGTCTGACATCTTCCGCCTTCGTATGGATGATGCCGCTCACGATCAGCACCGCGCCGGGCTTCATATGCTGCACCACTTCTTTCTGAAGCGGAATGATCACGTCCGCCAGGATGTTGGACACGACAATGTCGTAGCACTCAAAGCCCACTTCTTCCTGCAGTTTCTCATCTGTCAGGATGTCGCCCGTCCGTACCGTGAAAAGACCCGGCGCGATTCCGTTGGTCCCGGCATTTTCGACGGCCGCTTCGGTGGCAAGTTCATCTATGTCCGTGCCGAAAGCCTCCGCCGCGCCCAGTTTCAGCGCCGCGATCGACAGGATCCCGGAGCCCGTGCCGACGTCCAGCACACGCTCTCCGCCTTTGATCTCGCGTTCGAGCGCATGGATGCAAAGCTTGGTGGTCTCATGCGAACCCGTACCGAACGCGGTGCCCGGATCGATCTCGATCATCAGCCGGGCGTTCACATTTTCGGGAACCGGAAGCCAGGTGGGCTTGATCAGGATGTCCCCGACCATGAAGGGTTTAAAATGGGCTTTCCAGTTGTTGATCCAGTCCTCGTCTTCCGTCACGCCTTCTGTGATCCCGCCGTCTCCGACATTCACAAAAAGCCTTAGTTCTTCAAGTCCTTCCCGAAGCGCCTGAAGCACCGGAGCGGATTCTTCGCCTTCTTCCAGATAAAACACGATGTCCGCAAGTCCGTCGTCGATCAGCTTTTCCGGCATGACTTCGCGGAACATGGCTTCTGTTTCCGGGTCGAACACCGGCTTCCGGTCGCGGATCTCCACATTGGAGATCCCCTGCTCCGAAAGAAGCTCTGTCACCAGTTCTTCTGCCTCCGTCGTTGTATGGATCGTAAAACTCAGCCACTTCATTTCTGATACCGTCCGTATTTGTCAAAGCGGCAAAGCTGCCCGTCAATGATGTAATCGCCGGTCACGACACGGCCGTCGCCCTGGAAATAATAGGTGTTCCCGGAGAAATTGTGCCAGCCGGTCACCAGTTTAAAATCCTCGCCCGCGAAGAAACGTCCGCCGACGAAGCCCGTGGCCAGGCCGCCGTCGTCATAGGCATAGTATACGTCGGTGCCGGTCTCGATCGCGCCGGTCTTGTACACGCCGTTCGCGTCCACATAGAAGGACTGGCCGTTCCAGGCCGTGACGCCCGGCGTCATCGGACCGCCCGTGAACAGGACACGGATGCTTTCGATCTGGTCGTTTCCGGCCGCGTCCTTGCCTGCCGCCTGAAGGATGTAAGTGGCTTTGTCCGCGAGATCCACGTGGATCGTTGCGGTCTGTGTCTGCGGCACGTCATCGATGTAATGGGCATGATTCGTGCCTTCAGAAACCTTCCACCAGATCACACGCACATCCGTGATGCCGTTTGCCAGCCGCCAGGTGAAATCCACACCCGACGGATTCTGTTTGAGGCTCAGGTCATAGACATAGGCGGTCAGTCTGGGCTGGGTGCCCTTCTCTTTTGCAAGCGCGGCATTCAGCACATTGACCGTGTCGACATAATGCTTCCGGTCCAGAGAATGCATCGTGGAGACATAATACGCCTTGCCGTTCCGCTGAACGGCTGTTACCAGAGAGCCGCCTGCGTTCGCGGTATTGCCGGGCTTGCCGGCGAAGAAACCCTGAAGGGAATAAGTGCCGTTGGTGAAACCGTCGGACGCCGCCATGTTCCGTGCGGCATTGTATTGTGTTTCCGGGAGAGAATAGCTGACCGCACCGAGGATCTTTCGAAGTTCCTCCTGGCCGCAGGCTTCCTTCAGGATCACGGCCAGATCATAGGCGCAGGAAAAATGTCCGTCCGCGTCGCAGCCGTGCGCGTTCACAAAATGCGAATGGCTGAGGCCCAGGGACGCGCATTTTTCGTTCATCATCTGCGCGAAGCCTTCGATCGAGCCGCCGATGCCTTCCGCGAGCACGTTGGCTGCCGCGTTGGTGGACGGCAGGATCATGGTATACAGAAGCTCCCGGACGGTAAATTCCTCTCCGGGTTTCAAAGACGGCGCGATGCCGGACGAGAACACAGAAACGTTACGGACCGCATTCTCGGAAACCGTCAGAATGTCGTCCATATCCGCGTGTTCGGCCGCGACCAGCGCCGTCAGGACTTTCGTGGTGCTGGCCGGCGCATAGGCCGAATAGGGATTCAGGCTCAGAAGGATCTGGCCCTCCTCATCCAGCACGCAGTAGGCATCGCTGTCCGTATCCAGTCCGTTGGGCGATACGTAGGGTGTGGACGGCTCCTCGGACGACGTGGACGGCAGGGTCTGCCCCTCCTGGGTCACGATCTCGTCGCCGTGGTTTGCGGAGCTGCCGTTCGCTTCGGTGGTTTTTTCGCTCCCCGATCCGTCCCAGGGCGTTTCGCCGGTCTCGATCGTTCCGGGCATGCAGGCGGAAAGCGCCAGCGCCAGAATGAGGAGACCTGTTATCCATATCTTTTTCATCAAACTCTCCCGGTCGTGATGATCATATTTACGAAAAAGGGGCTTCTTTAAAGAAGCCCCTTTCCCACTGTACGTGACAAGATTCGAACTCGCGACCTTCTGATCCGTAGTCAGACGCTCTATCCAGCTGAGCTACACGTACATACTGTCTTTTTGGACAGCAAGCGTATTATAGTAGGCTTTTTTTGAATTGTCAATGAGTTTTATACGGAAACGCCGTCCTTCTCTCCGGTGGTCAGAACAACGGGCTTTCTGTGGCGCGCCTCGGTCCTGAGCCCCAGGCGGGTGGCCCATTTCTCCGGATAAAAACTCTCATATTCTTTTCTGCCGCTCTTCCAGCGTTTCGCCGCCGGCGGAAAGTTGCACCAGACGATCGACGGAAGGCCGATGACCGAAAGATAGAGCGGCCCGAGGACCGCGGACTGCACGGTGTGTCCGTACTCATGCGACAGGATGTGTTCCTCATACGTTCCCGGCTGTTCATTTTCGAGATCCTTAAGCGGAATATAGCGGCTCACGAAAATGAACATCCCCATAGCCATGGATCCTCCGTTCTTCCAGCCTGTCACCGCCGCATAGCGGAAACGGCCGTGCCGGTCTTCCCGGCCGAACAGGCGGATCCCCAGCCACATGAAGAATCCGATGAGATTCTGAAGAATGCCGAAGGTCCACTGGAGCGTATAATAGAGGATACCAAAAAAAATCTTCATAATCTGTTATATTGTAACAAAGAAACACGGTCACTGCAAGTGTCCTGAAGGCTTGCAATTCCGCTGTGCTTGTGGGAAAATCAAGGCAGAAAACAAGGGAGGATTTCCCGATGAGCGATATCAGGCTTCGCGTCGCGACGCACAACATCTGTCACATGGGCAAAAACCCCGTCGACCGGACGGAACTGTTCCCTGACGGGAGCTACCGGATGGGCTACGAGGCGGACATGGTCTGCCGGATGAAACAGTACTGGGAGGAAGTGTACGGGTGCTTTTCGGCAGATTTTATCGGGGTGCAGGAGTATTATCCGTGGTTCGATCTGGCGCACACGATGCGGACGGATGAGACCGTCTTTGCGCCAAAAGGCTATGTGGTGCATTTCGGCGGGCACGGGCTCGGGCTGCTCTCGAAGCACCCCGTGACCCCTTGTGAAGAAGCAGACTTCGGAGAGATCTCCACACGCCGCTGGCAGAAGTTCCATGCCGAGATCGGCGGCATTCGGATCGCCCTTTTCAACACGCATCCCATGCCCAAAGCAGAGCGCAGGCCGATCCGTGAACAGGAGTATGCATTCCTCATTCAGGAGTTTCAGAAAGAGCCGTATTTCCTGGCCTTCGGAGATTTCAACGCCCATACGGGGGATGAATTCGAGCCCTTCCTCCGGGCCGGCTTTCACATCGCGAATCCGGGGCTTACAACCGTCGAAGGCGGTTCGCCCTGCGACAACATCATCGCTTCGCCGAACATCCGGCTTTCCAATGTGACATTATACGACGTGGACCTTAGGCTTTCAGATCACATGGTCCTCGCATCAGACGCGGTCATCGGCTGAGGAAAGACGCTTCCCGATCGCTCCGGCGATCCAAAGATAACACCAGCCGACCAAAAGCAGGAAGATCATCAGCGTCACGATCCACCACACACAGCCCATATACGGAAACTCCGGAAGGAAGCCAAATGCGCCGGCGGGGCCGCCCCAGTTCAGGAAGAAATACGGATAGATCTGTCCTTTGACAAACTCCCATCCGTTGACGTATCCGATCGCCGCATAGATGACATAAAGAAACGGCGGGATGAGCACGAACCACACGCTCCTCTTCCGCACCGGGGCGCCGGAAGCCGACACGAAATAATCCGCGACTGCGGCGACAGGGACCGCCACGTGCGTCAGCGTATTCTGAAGATTCCAGGCCGCCTTCCCGAGGATCGGCGCCAGAAGCACCGCGAACACCACGCCGGTCAGCGTGATGGAAACCGTACCCACCAGTTTGATGACGTACCAGGCCGTACCGGCCGGCTTCCGCCTAAGAAGCAGAACGGCTCCGATCACTGAGATCAGTGCGATCAGGATGTTGGACTGGATGGTAAAGAACATGAACACACGGCTGCCGCCCATGAAGGTGCCTCTGCCCGCATAGGCGCTGATAAATGTACCTGCTGCAGCGCATACGGTCACGATCAGTTTGAGGATCAGACTGACAATGATCCTGGTCTTTGAAACAGTCTTCATGGAAGCCTCCTTCGTCCTGCCGGGCCCATGACCGGAAACATCGATATGAGCGTATCATATAAGGCAATTTCAGCGCTGTAAAGCCCTGAATCCGGCAAATGTTTACAATTCGTCCATTTTTTCAACACTCGAAATTCATACTTCCCCTATACAATGCAAGTATCCAAAAGAAATGCAAGACTTTTTCATAAACCTCCTTCCCCTCATAAAAATGGCGCCCTCTTCGGAGGGCGCCTCTGTTTTTATGGACTTTTTTACTCGGCTTCGTACTGAAGCTTGTAGAGCTTGTAGTATGCGCCGCGCTTTTCCAAAAGCTCGAAGTGATTGCCGGATTCCACGATCTCGCCGTGATTGATGACGATGATCCGGTCCGCGTGCTGTATGGTCGAAAGCCTGTGCGCGACGATCAGCATCGTTCCGATATTCATCATTTTTTCCAGCGAATCCTGGATCAGCACTTCGGTCTCGGTATCGATGTTGGCCGTAGCTTCATCGAGGATCATGATGTCCGGTTTGTGAATGACCGTACGGGCAAAGGATAAAAGCTGCCGCTGTCCGGCCGAGAAATTGTTGCCGCGCTCGCGCACTTCTTCGTCCAGTCCGTTCGGAAGCTTATCGATGAAGCGGTCCGCGTTCACATAGCGGCAGGCGGCCTGAACGTCCTCGTCCGTGAAGGACTCTTCCCGAAGCACGATGTTCGA
>DBVJ01000134.1:24674-28193 GCA_002308115.1 Lachnospiraceae bacterium UBA1267 | reverse complement strand
TTGCCCGCGCCGGTCGCGCCGACGAAAGCCACCGTTTCTCCCGGCTTCACGTGGAAGGAAACGTCCTTCAGGATCCATCCGTCCGGGGTGTGATGCATCTGGGCCTCGGTTTCTTCGATCTCGCCGCCGTGGCCTTCGATCGCGCCTTCGTCCATATCGCCTCTCAGGATGGCCGTGACGTCTGTGTCCTCATAGCGGAACCATACGTGCCGGAACTCGATCTCGCCGTTGAAATGATCGATCTCAATGGCGTCTTCCGCATCCTGCACCTCAGGCTCCATGTCCATGACCGTGAAGATCTTCTCCGCCGACGCAAAGGCCGACTGAAGGCGGTTGAACATGTCCGCCAGGTTCTGGATCGGATTGAAGAAGGTGTGGATGTACATGTAGAAGGACACCAGCACGCCGGAAGTGATCGTTTCTCCAAGAAGCGTGGTGTTCTGAATGTAACCCTTGCCGCAGAAATACAGAAGCATCAGGATCGAGGAAATATAGAGCATGTAGATCAGCGGCCGGAAGATCGAGAAGACGAACAGTTCGTCCCGCATCGCCTTGTAAAGCCGCTTGTTCTTCTCGCGGAATTCCCCGAGTTTCTTCTCTTCGTTGTTGAAGATCTGCGTGATCTTGATGCCGGACAGGTTCTCCGACAGGAAGGTGTTCACGTCCGTCGTGCCGTCCTTGACTTTCCGGTAGGCTCTTCTGGAGAATTTCCGGAACACAAACGTGAAGAGCACGATGAAGGGGGCAAAGGCCAGCACCAGAAGCGTCAGCGCCCGGTTCAGGAACAGCATCGCCACGATGACGCCGATGATCACGAAGACATTTTTCAGAAGGTTCACGAGAATGTTCGTGAAGAGCATCGAGATGGCGTTCGTGTCGTTGGCCTCACGTGTCACAAGCTTGCCGACCGGAATGTGGTTCAGCTGGCTTGCGCTGAGGGATTCGATGTGGAGGAACAGGTCCTCTCTGATCGAGGTCAGGATCTTCTGCCCGACCTTCTGGAGCATGATGGCCTGAAGGTACATGGCGCCCAGCGCGGCCAGCACGATCACGATGTAGACTCCTACGCGCCAGAAGACTTCCCGGAGTTCGAAGGCGCCTTTGATGATCTCTTCGACGTCGCCGATGATGAGCGGCGGAACAATGTCGAACATGGACGCCATGATCATCAGGAAGAAGATCACGATGTATTTCTTCCAGTACGGCTTTGCGTATCTGAGAAGACGCCGGATGAGCTCCGAATCCTTCATGTGGCGGTCGAAACCGATCTCCTCTTTCTTGCCGCGGATCGAGAAGTACGCAAAGAGGAAGGCTGCGGAAAGAAGCCCTAAAATACCGGCTATGACGAGCACGGGATAGTATTCTCTCATACCGTCGCCTCCTCTCCCGCGGACCGCGCGCCTTCATTCAGAAGGTTCATGGTCTCTGCGTGTTTCTCATCTTCCAGACGCTGTAAGCGGACCATTTCCGCAAAGGCCGCGCAGCGTGTTTCCAGCTCCCTGGGCGTTCCGAAGTCCGCGACGGCGCCGTCCTCGATAAAGAGGATCTTGTCCATCTGTTCCACCGTGGAAATGCGGTGGGCGATGAGGATCGTGGTCTTGCCCTTCCGGGTCTCTTTGAGATGCCGGAGGATCTCCCGCTCCGTCTCGGTATCCACCGCGGAAACCGAGTCGTCCAGGATCAGGATCTCCGCGTCCTTAATGAGTGCGCGCGCGATGGAGATACGCTGCTTCTGGCCGCCGGAAACGGTCACGCCGCGCTCTCCCAGGACCGTGTCGAACTGTTTCGGGAATTCCTTGATGTCCTGGTAAACGCCGGAGCGCTTCGACGCTTCGACGATCTCTTTCATGTGGTCCGCCTTGTCGCGGAACGAGAATCCGATGTTCTCCGAGATCTTGTCCGAGAACAGGAAATTGTCCTGCGGCACATAGCCGATGTGGCTTCTGAGTTCCCGGATCGGAATGTCCAGAACGTCGACCCCGTCCGCGAAAATGGTCCCGCGCGGCACGTTATAGGTCCGTGCGATCAGGTCCACGATGGCCGTCTTGCCGGCGCCGGTACGGCCGATCAGGCCGATGTTCTCACCGGCTTCGATCTTGAAGCAAAGGTCGTGAAGCACCTCCACCTCCGAACCCGGATAGGTAAAGGAGAGATGTCTGAATTCCAGACTGCCTTTGAAATCAGGGATCACGGGTTCGCCGCTCCCGGCTTTCTTCGCGGTCTCTTCCGTGTCCTTCACCTGGATCTCCTGATCCAGGAATTTGCTCACGCGCTTCAAAGAAGCCTTGCCGCGGGCCGTCATGTCGATCAAAAACGAGATCGCAAGGACCGGCCAGATGATGGCGTCAAAATAACCGATGAACTCAATGAGCTGGCCGGCGTTGAAGGTCTTGTTGTAGACGAGATAACCGCCATAAGCCAGGATCAGGCAGATGACCAGCGCGATGAAGACTTCGATGGAGACGTCGAAAATGGTCTCCAGACGGACGAACTTCACGTTCACGTCTTCATTTTCCTTGCTGATCTTGCGGAACGCGTGCAGTTCCTTCAGTTCCTTGGCAAAGGCCTTGATGACGCTGAGGCCCATGAAGGTCTCCTGCGAGAAGTCAGACAGTTTTGAAAACTTGCCCTGACGTTCCTCCCAGGTGTCCATCATGCGTCTGCCGACCGAGAGGCCCAGAACCAGAAGGCCGGCCATCGGGATCAGGCTTAAGAGCGCAAGCGTCCAGTTCATCCGGAACATTTTGATGAAAGCCATCGAACCCAGGAACGCGCAGTCGATGGCGACGAGGGCGCCGTTGCCGAAGCAGTCCTGAATGGTTTCCAGGTCATTGGTGAAAAGGGACATCAGGTCGCCGACTTTGTTGACCTGATAATACTCCTGGGAAAGATCCTTGGCATGGTCGAACATCTCGTCTCTCAAGGAAGCCTCGATCCGTACCGACGAGCCGAAGAAGCCGATGCGCCACGCAAAACGGCCCAGGACCATGAGGAGAATGACGATGATCAGCGGCAGACAGACCTTGTCCAGCAGGAAATCCATGTTGAACACGGTCATTGTGCCTTCATACTCCACCTCACCGGTGTTCATGCCGTTCACGACCATCCGGTACAGTTCCGGGAGTTTGAGCTGCGCGATATCCACGACGATCAGGGCCGCGATGCCCAGTAAGAGGAGCGGCCCGTATTTGAGGTAATATTTATTGATGTGCTTGCCGAATATCATGATGACAACACCTCTAATATGTGGGAAACGTCCCGGAAGATCCACCGGGGCTTTTTGTCGTAAGCCAGGATCTCGTTCAGCGTGGCTTCGCCCGAGAGCACGCAGATGGTATCGATGCCTGCGTTCACGCCGGATGCGATGTCCGTATACAGACGGTCGCCCACCATCACGGCGTCTTCTTTCTGAAGGCCCGCCAGCCTGACGGCCATTTCCAGCATGGTCGGCTCGGGCTTTCCGATGACGAAGGGTTCGAGTCCGGTCGCGTTTTTGAGGCCGATGCACATCGATCCGCA
>DBVJ01000134.1:22584-24624 GCA_002308115.1 Lachnospiraceae bacterium UBA1267 | reverse complement strand
CCTTTGAAGCCGGTCAGCATCTCTGAGGTCCGGTTCAGCTTTTCAAAGGTGAGTTCCGTGTCGAAGCCGACCAGGACGACGTCCGCATTGCGGTCATACGCTTCGGTGACCCAGATCCCTGCGTCCCTGAGCTGGTCGACGCAGGCATGGGTGGCCTGTACATAGACCAGCGCCTTCGGAAAATGTTCTTTCAGGTATTCGATCGCTGCGTCGACGGAGGTGTAGAAATCATCCTCTGCCGCATCGATGCCCATTTTCCGGACCTTCTCGACGTATGTCTCGCGGGAGCGTGAGGAGTTGTTCGTAACGAGCATATAGCGCGCGCCCCGGCGGCGGATCTCCCGAAACAGCGGAACCGTGCCCGGAAACACCTGGTTCCCGAGATAGATCGTGCCGTCCATGTCGAACAGCCATAGTTTTTTGTCACGGAGCCGGGTTGCGTCCACGCCCGAGAGATCTCTTGCGATCATATTCTTCTACCTTTTCAGCGTTTGGGGATATTCTCTGTCCAAAGAAGGCGCGAGGATTTCCGCACCGAAACTCCGTGACGCGGCTTTGCCGTTTCAGCCTTCCGCCTTGTCGACGAGCCAGGCAAGGATGTTCGCGAAAACCTTGTCCCGGTCCACTTCGTTCAGGATCTCATGGCGGTCTTCCGGATAGAGCTGGACGGTCACGTCGGTGAAGCCCAGTTTCTCATAGTCCGCGGCGAGTTTCTCGACTGCGTCCTTGCCGCCGACCGGATCCAGTTCGCCCGAAGTCAGAAGAAGCGGCAGATCCCGCGGGATCTTGTCGAAGTCTTCCTGCTTCGCGATCTTCGAAAGGACCGTGAAGAAATCCGTATAGGCAGAGCTTGTGAACATAAAGCCGCAGAGCGGATCCGCCATATATTTGTCGACGTTATCGGTGTTCCGGGAGAGCCAGTCACAGGGCGTGCGGGCAGGCTCGAAGGGCTTGTTGTTGGAGCCGAGCGCGAGGTTCGTGAGAAGTTTCGACTGATGGAACTGTCCTCTCAGGCCTCTCACCGCCTTGGACATGGTTTTTCCGACGCCTGCAAGCGCGCCGGGGATATAGCCCGTGCCCATGATGATCGCACCGTCCACGTCCTTCGGATAGACCGCGAGGAATCTTCTGACCATGAAGGAGCCCATGCTGTGGCCGAGAATGTAATTTTTGACGCCGGGGAAGCGCTTCTTGCCTTCCTCCGTGACGGCATGCATGTCGTCGATGACGATCTTATAGCCGTCTTTTTCGGCGAAGAATCCCAGTTTGGACTCGTCGGTTATGCTCTTTCCATGGCCCAGATGGTCATGTCCGATGACCGCGATGTCATTGGCTGCAAGGAAGCTCGCGAATGCGTCGTAACGGTCGATGTATTCGACCATGCCGTGCACAAGCTGGAGAATGAACCGGGGCTGTACGGACGGGGCCCATACATAGCCGTGCAGTTTGGTCACACCGTCATTGGACGGAATGTAGAATTCAGTCTTCTTCATTTTCTTCTCCTCCTCAGGATCTCACGCGCTTGTCGCGGGCTTTGGTCAGCACGGCGACGGTCTCGATGTTCATGGTGCCGACGAACATGTCGATCGCCGACGCTCTCTCCAAACAGTAACCTGCCTGCTGGAACACTTCGATGTCTCTGACAAGCGAAGTCAGCTTGCAGGAAATATACACGATACGTTTCACGCCGAAGTTCAGGATCTTCTGAAGCGCCTTCGGATGGATGCCCTCTCTGGGCGGATCCAGCACGATGAGGTCCGGCTTCTCTTCGATCCGGTCGATGACCTCCAGCACGTCGCCGCAGATAAAACGCACATTCGAAAGCCCGTTCATTTTCGCGTTCTCGATGGCGTCTTCCACGGCTTCGGGCACGATCTCCACGCCGATGACGGTCCTGGCTGCCGGCGCAAGCACCTGGGTGATGGTGCCGGTCCCGCAGTACAGGTCGTAGACGTCCTGGTCCTTCGTGGTGCCCAGATAGCCGCGGACGGTCTCGAACAGCACCTTCGCGGCAAATGTGTTCGTCTGGAAGAACGCAAA
>DBVJ01000134.1:19154-22520 GCA_002308115.1 Lachnospiraceae bacterium UBA1267 | reverse complement strand
ATCTGTTCGGCCTGCACCACGTCCGCGGGCAGGTCGTTCAGAAGATGCAGGACGGAGACGATACGGCCCTTGGTCGAAATGGCCTGAAGCGTGTTCGCATAGCCGTCCGCGATCTCCGGAAGCAGTCCTCTCGTGGTAACGAGACAGACCATGATCTCTCCGGTATTGGAGCCTTTACGGATCACCAGATTCCTGAGGACGCCCGTATGCTGAAGCTTGTGATAATACGGGATGTCCAGCGCGCGGAAAAACGCCTGGGTGACCGATAAGATCGAGCGGAAATCTTCGTCCACGATGCGGCAGTCCCGCACCGGGACAATGTCGTAGAACGCGCCGCGCTTATGGAGTCCGACCGTCAACGGTCCGTCCTTCTCTTCGTTTCCGAAGGAATACTCCATTTTGTTCCGGTACGCAAACTGCTGCGGACTGGCCTTGATGCCCTCCCATTTGTACTCGGAATCCAGCTTGTCCAAGAGCTGCCGGACCTGGTATTCCTTGAGCCTCAGCTGGTTCACGTAGGGAAGTGTCTGATAAAGGCACCCTCCGCAGACGCCGAAATGGGGGCACACGTCGCGCGCTGTCTCTTCGGGGGAACGCTTCAAAACAGAAAGAAGGCGCCCTTCCGAGCGGCCGTTTCGCGTCTTATCCACACGGAATTCCACTGTTTCTCCGGGGAGCGCCGAATCGACCACGCAAGTCTCGCCTTCTTCGGTCTGGATAACGGCCCGATTCGGGAATCTGATTTCCCTGCACACCCCTTGGTAAATCTGACCTTTTTTCATGAGTTTGATCCGATGTCCGGGGTCTTCCGCCCGGCCGGCTGGTTACGCGTTCTCGTCTTCCAGAAAATCGCTTTCCGGATTGTCCGCGTCCGCTTCTTCTTCCGAAAGCGCCTGGTCGCGCTTCGCCTGAAGAATCTTATAAGCCACGAAGGCGCCGCCCGCCAGGAGCAATACGCCCCCTGCGATCACAGGCACCAGAACAGCAGGGTTCGAACCGTTCTCCTGACGCTCTCTTTTCAGCTCACGTTCGGCCTTTTTGATTTTGTAATTCTTCTCCCGTTCGCCCAGGAACGTGAAGATCTTTCCCAATGTTTCCAACATATCTTTCTCCTCCGGATATCGCATTTCCACGGGGGTTCTTAACTGGATAATGATAGCATATAAAGCGCGTAAGCGCAATGCTTACAAGGCTTTTTGGGAGGCCTTCATTCCTCTTTCTTCAGCATTCCGGAACTGAGAAGGATCACCCTTCTCCCGAAGCCGTCAAAGTCTGCGGCGACTTTGTAATCCTCGCCCTTCTTCGTGATCTCGGTGACGGTGCCGGATCCGAATTTCGTATGCACGACGCGGTCGCCCACTTCGAAATCGAGCTTCACATTCTTCGGGGAGGCCGGGAAGGACAGGCCGAATGCCGGCTTTTGCACAGTCTTTCCCGCATTTCCGTGCGAAGATCCGAATCCGGAGTTCTGCGTTCCGCCTCCTCCGTAGTTTGGTTTGCCCGAAAATCCCGTGCCCGAAGAGCCGAAGCCTGCGTAGGGGCTTTTACGGAACACATTTCCGAAGGAAGAATTCGTCCGAAGGCCATCCTGATCCAGAAGATCCGCAGGGATCTCTTTCACAAAGCGCGACACATCGTTGTAGATCATGCTGCCGTTGACCATGCGGGCGCGGGCTGCAGAAAGGTGCAGCGCTTTCTTCGCGCGGGTAATGCCTACGTAGCAGAGCCGCCGTTCTTCCTCGATGTCCGTGTCAGACTCCATGGACATATAGGAGGGGAACAGGCCTTCCTCCATGCCGCAGAGGAACACAGTCGGAAACTCCAGGCCTTTCGAGGAATGCAGCGTCATAAGAAGCAGTTTGTTGTCGTCATCGGACAGCGCGTCCACGTCGGCGACCAGTGCCACTTCCTCCAGAAAATCCTGCAGAGAGGCCGTGCGGTCCTCCGCCCAGTTGTTCTCGAATTCCTCTGCCTTGGAAATGAATTCGTCGATGTTTTCCAGTTTCTGGTCGCGGCGGTCCTCATCGTATTCGTCCAGATAATCGTAGTAGCCGTTCTTCTCCGCAACCGTCTGCACCAGTTCCGCGAAAGGCAGCCGCTCTTCCGGATCGCCCAAAACGCCCGCGTCCTCGCGAAGGCCCTTGATGAGCTTCGCAAAGTCCTTGAGGCGGCCGGCGGTGGAAGCATTGATGCCGGGGATCTCATCCGCGCGGCTGACAGCTTCCATCAGCGAGAGACCATGCTCTGCCGCATAGGCACGCATTTTCCCGATGCTGGTGTCGCCGATCCCGCGCCGGGGCTTGTTCACGATGCGCTCCGTGGATACGTCGTCGCGTCCGTTGGAAATGGTCCGAAGATAGGCCAGAATGTCCTTGATCTCCTCACGCTGGTAGAAGTTCACGCCGCCGACCAGTGAATAAGGCACGTTCTCATTGACGCAGATCTCTTCAAACAGACGCGACTGTGCGTTGGTGCGGTAGAGTACCGCGAAATCTTTGTAGGACGAGCAGCCCGAGCGCACCTCGCGGAGTACGGTACGGACCACGTCTTTGGCCTCGTCTTTGCCGCTCTCGTACAGGCGGAACGTGACTTTGGCGCCCTCTCCCAGCGCAGACCAGAGATGCTTCTCCTTCCGGCCGTGGTTGTTCTTGATCACCGCGTTCGCGACGTCCAGAATGTGCGTGGTGGAACGGTAATTCTGCTCCAGTTTGACCACTTTGGCTTCCGGAAAACTCTTTTCAAAGTCCAGGATGTTGCGGATGTCCGCGCCGCGGAAGCGATAGATCGACTGGTCGTCATCGCCGACGACGCAGAGATTGTGGTGTTCATGCGCCAGAAGTTCCACCAGTTCGAACTGAACATGGTTCGTGTCCTGGTACTCGTCCACCAGAATGTAGCGGAAACGGCGCCGGTAATAATTCAGGACGTCGGGCTCCTTACGGAACAGTTCCACAGTCTTCAGGAGGAGGTCGTCGAAGTCCAGCGCATTGTTTTCCTTAAGCCGCTTCTCATAGGCTTTGTAAATGTCCGCCCATCCGCGCTGAAACTCATATTGAGACATACGCATTGCGTCACTCGGTGTCACGCCCTGCGTCTTGCAGTCCGAAATAAAGGCCACCATCTGGCGCTCTTTATAGACCTTCGGATCCATTTTCAGATCTTTGATCACGTGACGGACGACGGCGCGCTGGTCGTCGGCGTCATAGATCGTAAAATCTGTCTCGTATCCGAGATGGCCGATGTGGCGGCGGAGGATCCGGGCGCAGGTGGAGTGGAAAGTCGCGACCCAGACCGCGTCTCCGTACTCCACCATGTCCGTCACGCGCCGCTTCATTTCTTCCGCGGCTTTGTTGGTAAATGTGATGG
>DBVJ01000134.1:17117-19015 GCA_002308115.1 Lachnospiraceae bacterium UBA1267 | reverse complement strand
GCTTATAAAGAAGGCCGCCGCAAGGAACGCGGCGGCCTCCGCTTTTCACTCGTATTTATGCCAGTTTCGTGCCGCAGTTCGGGCAGAACTTCCAGCCTTCGGTCTTGGTGCCGCAGTTCGGGCAGAATTTCGGATACTCCGAAAATGCCGCTGCTACATCCTTCACTTCCTGCGCAGCTCCTTCAACAGCCGCTGCGCCTGCCTGGACGGCTTCCGCCGCCGGCGCCTGGGCCTGCTGGTTCTGCTGCATCTGGTTCACCATCTGCTGGCCGTACATCATGCCGACCTGCATGGAAGCCATCGTGCCGGCCATGTTGCCTGCGCCGCCGTTGCCGTTGGCCATCCCGTCTGCCATCGCGACCGTCGTATAGGTGTTGAGGTCTCCGATCATGGACTGGCCGGCAGCCTTCTCCTGCATCTCGCGGACATTGTCCGGATAAGAAACGCTCTGGATCTGGAAGCCCGTGCAGGTCATGCCGAACTTCTCAAACTCCGCCGCCATGTCGCCTGCGATGCCCTGGCCGATGTCATAGGCATTGGCCTGCAGGTTGAACATATCCTTGCCTTCTTTGACGATCCACTTCATGAGAAGCTGATCGGACACGCCCGAGAGACGCGCCTTGACGTCGTCGATGGTGAAAGTCTTCTGTACGCCCGCGACCTTCTCGATCAGGACGTTGTAATCCGAAACCTTGCAGGTGTAAACGCCGTACGCACGGATCGGCATGCCGCCCGGAAGGCCCTGGACCGGCAGGTTGATGGAGTTCTGTGTGCCCCAGCGGACCGTGAACTCACGGGTGTTGATGAACAGCACTTCCGCACGAAGTCCGGAGTTGAAGCCGAACTTGAAGCCGAACAGCGTCGAAAGGAAGGGGATGATCTGCGACTCGATGTCGTACTGTCCCTCTTCGGTGAAGATACCTTCGATGCGTCCCTGATACAGGAAGATCGCATCCTGAGCCGGACGAAGGATCAGACGGCTGCCCTTCTTCAGCTCAATATTGGTCCATTTGTAGAAAATGGTGTTGTCATCCATGTCCTGCCATTCGACAACATCCAGAAGCTGTGTCTTAATCGCATCCCAAAGTCCCATTTACTTACCTCCTATAGGTGGGTGATCCGAGTTCGGCGGGACGCCCTTTTGCGGGCAGCCCGAAGTTAAGTATAGTATAACCGAAGGCCCGACAATTATCAAGACTTTATTCGAAGCCGGGTGCTTATGAACACGCATATGACAGCTGCGTGACAACTTCGACCATTCTGAATAGCGATTGAGTAGGACAAGCCCGAAACGCAAAACACTTACTCAATGATTCTTCGGATGATTGAGTAAAAGATCGCGTAATACATGATCTTTACTCAGTGTTTTTGCGGTTCATTGAGTAGTCAATCTCGTATTACATGTTTTTTACTCAATGATTTTGCGGTTCATTGAGTAATCGTTCTCGTATTACATGTTTTTTACTCAATGATTTTGCGGTTCATTGAGTAATCGAAGCATGATTCACGAGGCAGTTACTCAAATGTTTTGAAAATGATTGAGCAAAATGGTTCATAGATGAGAAATTTTACTCAATAAGTGCGAATAAAGTTGAGTAAGAGATGCCTGATACGAAAAGCAATTACTCAATTCATGTCAGGCATCTGAAGCATACCATCACTAAATGGCTGAAAACAGCTTATGGACTTCTCAGGCACCTCATGCTGTTGAGCACGCACAGCACGGCGACGCCGACGTCGGCGAAGATCGCAAGCCAGATAGGGGCAAGGCCGAGGGCGCCGAGGATGAGGACAACAAGCTTCACGGCGAGCGCGAAGATGATATTTTCATAAACGATGCGGAGTGTTTTGCGGGCGATGGAAATGGTCTTCCCGATCTTCCGGAGGTCGTCGTCCAT
>DBVJ01000134.1:16455-17052 GCA_002308115.1 Lachnospiraceae bacterium UBA1267 | reverse complement strand
GTCGTTGATGCCGTCGCCCACGTAGGTGACCGTGCCCTTCGGGCCGGCTTCCGTGATCAGCGCCTCCACAGCGGCCACTTTATCCTGCGGCAGAAGTTCCGCGCGCACCTCGTCGATGCCCACTTGTTCCGCGATGAGCACGGCCGCGTGCGTCCGGTCGCCGGTCAGCATGACGGTCTTCTCAACGCCCGCGCTGCGGATGGCCGCAAGGCCTTCCTTTGTGCCTTCTTTCACGCTGTCTTCGATCAGGACCGCGCCGATGAGTCTGCCGTTCTCCGCGACGTAGACGACCGTGCCGGGGGACTCGATCTCAGCGGGCTCGATGCCGCGTGCTCGCAGCAGTTTCGCGTTGCCCGCGAGGATGGCGGTCGTGTCGTTCAGCATGGCGGAAATGCCGTGTCCGGCGATCTCTTCCGCATCGACTTCGAAACGGTCTGTCTCCCGCCCGTAAGCCAGGCGGATCGCCTCCGCCACCGGGTGGGTCGAGTATTTTTCCGCGTAGGCGGCGCATTCGAGAATGTGTTCTTCCGAAGCGCCCTCACTGAGCGACCGCACCGAAGCGACCTTGAATTCGCCCTTCGTGAGCGTCCCGGTCTT
>DBVJ01000134.1:6726-16362 GCA_002308115.1 Lachnospiraceae bacterium UBA1267 | reverse complement strand
GCGGAAAAGAACGCAAGCGGCACCGACAGCACCAGCGCGCAGGGGCAGGAAATGACCAGGAAGATGCAGGCTCTTCTAAGCCATTCGGCCCAGGGCTGAGCGAAGAAAAGCGGCGGAATGACGGCCAGAAGCACCGCGGCGATCGTGACGACCGGCGTGTAGATCTTCGCGAATTTCGTGATGAATTGCTCCACTGGCGCCTTGCGGGAGGAAGCATTTTCCACCAGTTCCAGGATCTTCGAGACTGTGGAATCCTCATAAGCTCGGGTGGCACGAACCCTCAGCACGCCGCGCATATTGATGGTGCCTGAAAGGAGCTCGTCGCCTTCGCGGACGGTCCGCGGCACGGACTCGCCGGTCAGAGAAGAGGTGTCGATCGTAGACTCGCCCTCCGTGATGACGCCGTCCAGCGGCACACGCTCGCCCGGCTTCACGACGAAAATATCACCGACCGCGACGTCCTCGGGATCGACTTCCTCGAGCACGCCGTCACGCTCCACATTGGCGTACTCCGGCGCGATCTTCATGAGCTCCGTGATGGAGCCGCGGCTCTTGCCGACCGCGTAGTCCTGGAACCATTCGCCGATCTGGTAGAACACCATGACCGCCGGCGCCTCGACGAATTCCTGAATCCCGTAGGCCGCGAAGGTCGCGATCATCATCAGGAACTGCTCGTCGAAGATCTGCCCGTGGAAAATGTTCCGAAACGCCTTCAACAGCACGTCGTAGCCCGCGATCAGATAGACCGCAACGCTCAGCGCGATCTCAAGCACCAGTCCGATCCAGGGCGCCGGATAATGCGAGGCGTCAAAGACGCCCGTCTTGTCCAGTATGAATAAAACGATGAAAAGGCCGGCCGCGATCAGGATGCGGATCAGTCTTTTTTTCAGCTTTTTCGTCATGAAAATGCCTCCGGGGCAGAGCCCCGCGATGCCTCAATGCATGGGATTCCGTTGCGTTACAGAAGGATCCTGCAGTCCGGCTCGACCTTCTTGCAGACTTTGACGACTTCCTTCATGATCTTGTCAAAATTTGCCTCGTCCGCCACTACGAACATCTTCTGCGTCAGGAAATTCACTCCCGCATCCTCGACGCCGTCGATCTTCTTGATCGCGTCTTCCATTTTCTGCGCGCAGACCGCGCAGTCCAGATCTTCCAGGTCAAAACGTTTCTTCATGACAGTTCCTCCTTTTACTCTTCCTCAATGTGTTCCACGCCCATCGCGATGATAGTGCGCACGTGATCATCCGCCAAGCTGTAGAAGACCTGCTTCCCTTCCCGACGCGACTTTAAAAGTTTCCCGCTCTTCAGGACCGCGAGCTGGTGGCTCACCGCCGACGCCGTCATTCCAAGCCGCTCGGACAGATCGCCCACGCTGATCTCCTCTTCTCTCTGGCACTCCATCATGATCCTAAGGCGCGTCTGATCTCCGAACTGCTTGAACAGATCCGCGAGATCCATCAGTTTTTCATCATTCATGACTGCTCTCCTTCGTGCCGGTGTGGAAACAGCCGCCTCATGTTTTAACATTTGAGCAGTTGTTCATATGTTCAAGATACTCTTCCATCAATCCGCTGTCAAGTGAATTGACAACTTTTTTTTAAGAAATTATGTTGATAGTGTCTGATTTGTCCGTCAAATTTGTCTTTAGAAGTGAGGGGGGGAGAAATGACAGACCGGCAGATCATTGAGTTGTTCCTTCAAAGAGACGAGTGCGGAATCGCGGAACTCGAGCGCCAGTATGGTGCGAGACTCACCCGGATCGCCGAGGGATTCCTGTCCAGGGAAGACTCGGAGGAGTGCGTCAACGACACCTGGCTGGCAGCGTGGAACCACATTCCGCCGGATGAACCGCGCGATCTTTTTGCTTATCTGGCCGTCATTCTGAGGAATATGGCCCTGAACCGCCTGAAGGCGGAACAGGCAGAAAAACGGTCTGCCGAAGTGATCGAACTCTCTGAGGAACTTGCCGCCTGTATTCCCGACCCGAAAGCCGACACCGAAGGCGAAGCGATCTTCTCGCTCTCGGATGTTCTGAACTGTTTTCTTCAGGCAGAAGGTCCCGAGAAGCGGAAAATGTTCGTTCTCCGCTTCTGGTACGGGAAGAATTTCCGGGAGATCGCAAAACGCTTCGGGTGTTCCGAAGCCAAGGTTCAGAAGACACTGAACAGGATGAAGCACCGGCTGAAGAAAGTACTTGCGAGGAACTAATCAGATGAACAAGAAAGAAATGGTCGATAAAGCCCTCCGGGAGATCGACATCCAATATGTGGAAGAAGCGCTGGAGCCCTCTCCCGCGTCTGAAGCATCGCCTCTCCGGCAGTTCGTACGTAAGCCTGTTTTTCTCGCAGCTGCGGTGCTTCTCGTCTGCCTGATCGCGGGAGGCATTTTCGCGGCAGTCTATTTCCGTCATCAGGAAGGTCCCTCTGAAGATCCGACTGAACTTGTTGCGGAAAGCACTGAACCGACAGCAGCGCCAAAACAATACAAAGTAACTCTGATCTCCGAAGGCAACGCCGGTGAAAAGACCATTAACATGGAGAGCGATCTTTCTTACCGTCCATTTACTTCAACAACAGCTCCAAAAGAACTGACAGTGACCTTCCAGGGGAAAGAGTATACCGGCACTTACTGGATGTCGGAAAAACTCCCGGGCAGCGGGATCATCCGGGACGAATATCATATAGACATTGACCGCCGCGGCTTCGCTCAGTTCGAAGTCAACAGCGCTGATCAGAGGCTTCTCTCCATGCATATCAATGCACGGTATGATTTCATAGTCGCAGGCGCTGACTTTGACGCCTGGGAATTGGCCCAGCCGGTTCTTTCCAAAGAGGAAATAGAAGCGCTTGCCGTCAGTTATGCAAAAGAACTGATATCTTTGGACGAATATTCAGTAAGATTAGAAATACGAGAAGGGCCGACTGTGATCGCCCCCCCTTCTGACACTCCTGAAGTAGAAATTTATGAATGCTTCTTCTGCAGCATGGTGCAGGGAATCGAAACGACTGACCAGGCCTCTGTTCTGTTAACCGATCGAGGCACTTTCTATTATGTCAGTGCTCTGGCGCCCGGCTGGGTCGCAGAGCACCGGGACGAACTGCTCTCATTTGATGTGGAAGCGGCCATGGAAGCCGCGAATGAAGCCAGTCATCTCACAAATCCGACGGTAAAGGTGCGTCGTTTCGGAATAGATGAGAATGGTCAGGTCTTTCTTATGCTCTTCATCACCGGCTCCGATACGGAAATGCCCCTTCTTCTGGGTGTCACAGAGGAGTAACTCCCTCTTCCCCTTCCACCAGCGCCTCGTAGGTGACCCCGTACTTCACGGCGATCTCACGGGCGAAGGATTTGCCTTCGGGCGGGGCGATCCGGACGCGGAAAGAGTTCCTGCCCTCCCGGGTCTCGGCGACCAGTGACACCGCCTTGCCCTTCACGCCGTCCACGTTGATCTCGGTGTCGATCTCTTTCGCCAGCTTGTGCATGTGGGTGTTGTAGATCGTCCGCGTGCCCTTCTGAAGGATCGCCTTGATGGCGTCCACGGCAATGTAATAGCCTTCCTCGAAGGAAGTGGTGGAGAAAGTCTCGTTCAGCAGAATGAGGCTTTTTTCAGTGCTCTCCGTGAACATTTCCCGGAAGCGCTGGCACTCTTCGCCCAGGCGTCCGAGGTCCATCGTCTTGTCCTCGTCGGCCGGAAAATGTGTCAGCACCATATCGGCCGGATCGAAGCGGAATTCTTCCGCCGGCACGTAGATGCCGCACTGCGCGAGAAGCATGAGCTGCCCGATGGCCTGGGTCACGGTCGTTTTGCCGCCGCGGTTTGCGCCGGTCAGGATGTAGACGCGTTTCTCCTCATCGAATGTGAGGTCGTTCCGGACCACATTTTCGGGCTTCTCCTGCTCCATGAGTTTCAGATTATAGAAACCCTTCGCCTGAAGACCGGCGGGCGCCTCCCCCAAAGGCAGTACTTCCGGCCGCGAGAAGACCCAGCCTTCTGCGCGGCTCTTTTCAATGAACTCCGCCCACCTTGTATAGAAGGTCAGTTCCGGGATCAGATCTGAGATCTCCCGCACGCTGACGTTCATGTATTTCGACAGGGTCTCCCTGAGTTTCTTCGATATGCGGGACATCAGCATCGTGGCAGCCGCGTCCACCTGCCGCGTGACACTGGAGGACCCGTCCGTCTTTGGAACCGCAGACATACTCATTGCTGCCAAAGGGTTCTTGACCAGAGCCTGCGCCTCCACCGCGCCGGTCAGATGGTCCGGAATGCCGGTCACTTTGGTCGCGGGATAATAGGTAAAGTTCTTGTCCCAGTCGGTGTTCGGATTGATCTCGTCCTTATTGGGCGCCATCGCGGCCAGAAAACTCTTCAGGATGCCGGACTGCGTGAAGGGCTTGGCGTTCACGGAGATCAATCCCATGTTGAGCGCTTCAAAGCGTTCGTTCAGATTGATTCCTATGGTCACGCTCTTCATCTGGGACGCGGAAATCCGCATCTCTTCCACGTCTTTTTTGAGGGCGGCGAAGCCATTGTCGTGATAGATCTCTTCTACCGCTTCCCGAAGCTTCTGCATGCCCTCGGACCTGAGATCCTTTTCGGCCAGACACTCCCGGATCTTCTCCACCGTGACAATATAATCGTGGTACTCTCCCAGCCTGTGGACGAGATCCCAGATGCCGCCGTCTTCCTCACGCCGCCTTGTGATGCGGTAATCGTAAAATGTCTGAACGCTCTCCAGAAGTTCCGTCATCCGCACCCGGATCTCCGGGTGTCTCAGCATATCCTCAAAGACGCCTGCGCGGAATTCCGACGCTTTCGGGTCCGGCGTCAGAGAACGCATGACCTGACGGATCACCGCCAGTTCCTGCGCATCTGACGTTAGTTTCGCCGTGACGACGTCCATCCCAAGATCATGCCAGGTCTCATCCGAGATCATCTGGTACGTGATCCTGTCCTGCTCCGGGAACAACAGACTGAGTTGGTTCGCTTTCATCTACTTCCTTCCGAACATTTTGTTGATCACGTCAAGGGTCTTGCGGACGTACAGCGCGCCGCCCTCGTGTCCGACGTAGCCGGAGGAAACATAGGCGGAATAATGGCTTCCGCGCTCCGCCTTCAGTGTCGGAAGATAACCGCCTTCGCCGTTGCAGAGCTGGACGAGGAAGGTCTGCTTCGCGAGAGACCTCGCGCGGATCTGGTTCGCGTAGTCCAGGAAAAGCTCGAAGGGCGAGGTTGCGAGCGCCACAGAGCCCAGACGGATAATGTGCTCCTCGATCGGATAGAGGTCCTGTGTCTGCTGGTTCTCATAACGCGCCGCGGTGCCGGCATAGACGTGCATGGCGGCCATATCGTCCGCATTGTAATTCGTATGCGTTTCGGCGAACTTTTGGATCTCTTCGAGCGCGTGGTTGTACTCGGTGATCGTCACGCGGCGGAGCGGCAGCTCGACCGTGAGCACCTGATGCTCGAAGACCTCGCAGGGATCCTCGTCTTTCACAAGCTCCCATGCGTCCACAACTTCATGGAAAATGCGTTTGCCGGCCCGCCAGGTGCCCGGAATCTCGAACATGGACGGATCTGCGTTTCGCTCCACGTGCGTCAAATGCTTGATGTTGGGGTCGTTGACCGGTTCGTCCGGATCCACCCAGCGGATCAGGTCTCTCGGGCAGATGTCGCCCGCGGGCGAGCAAAGGCCGACGACTTTCAGATCCTCGCCGAATTCCTTCCGGAGCAGGATACGCACCTTGCCCCAGTAATCAGAGGAGATAAAGGAGTGATGTTCGAGGATCTGGCTCGGGCAGCAGACGTTCGCGACGACGCCTTCCAGCTTCTTGTCGTCCTCGCCTGTGATGAAGGCCAGTTCGATGCCGGAGTCGTTGCCACCTTCCAGCTCCTGGAAGTTCGCCATATTCGTGTCGCCCCACATTTTCGCGGTTCCATCGTCGTAGACGGCGCGGCGGCACATGCCGATCGCGGCGCGGCCGAAGCCGAAACGAATGTGTGCGGGATGCAGGTCGGCCCATGCTTCACGGCAGGCCTGGGACATACGCTCTACGAGGAATTCAAAGGCTTCATAGGAATCCATTTCCGGTTTGCGGCCGGCGGTCAGGGATTCATAAACGCCGCCCTTGAGATAACGCTGAAGCACGTGAAGGCTCGAGACCAGGCCATTTTCCTTCTTTTTGGGATCCTCGTAGGTATGCGAGGTGTGCGTGTGCGTCGCGTTGATCATCAGCTTCAGGGGATCCATGCCCGGAATGTCCGCGCAGGCTTCCCGGACCGCATACAAAAGATCCTTCGTGATCCCGGTCATGTCGGACGACAGCTGGGTCATCTGCTCGCCGTCTTTCTCGATGACCAGACAGGTGCAGGTAATGGGCGTCTCGACGTACTCCGAGATCCTTTCATAGAACTGTCCGACGAGGGAAATGCTCTTGTCTGGGGTGATGGAGACCTCTGAAAGGCCGATCCGTAATGTGTTGCTCATGTTCTTCCTCCGGTAAAATGTTTCTGTCAAAAAAACCGCCCGGGTCTCCCCGGGCGGCATCGTTCATCAGAATGTCAGCACACGCACGACACCGTCGAGCGCTTTGAGGCCTTCCGCGGCCTCGCCGCCTTCGAACAAAGCCGCGCCGGCGCCCTTCTTCACCTTGATCTCGGCTTTCTGGAATCCGGGGACCAGGACTTTCATCTTTTCAGTCTCCGCGCCTTCCTTGAAGAGGACGAGTGTGCGGGCTCCTTCCTTCGCGCCGAGGGTCACGGCCGGGAAGTTCACGGAATTACGGATGTTGCCGTTTAAGAGGAAATCACCCAGCTCTTCCGCAGCCATCTTCGCGCAGTTGTCTTCCGCTTCCTCGGTGGATGCGCCGAGGTGCGGGAAGCCGATGACGTTCGGCATGTTCGCGACGCGCTTGTCCGGAACGTCCGTGATGTAACGGGCGACTTTGCCGGACTTGAGGGCTTCCTCGAGATCATCCTCGTTGACAAGTCCTGCGCGTGCCAGGTTCAGAAGCACCACGCCGTCCTTCATTTCCGCGAAGGCTTCCTTCCGGAAGGTGCCGCGGGTCGCGTCATTCTCCGGGACATGGACGGTAATGTAATCCGCTGCACGGAAAACTTCCTTCTGATCGTCGACGACCGTAACGGCAGCCGGGAGTTTCACACGAAGCGCATCCGGCAGGAAGGGATCGTAGCCGACAACCTTCATGCCAAGCGCGACGGCGGTCTCCGCGACCATGAAGCCGATCGCGCCGAGGCCGATGACGCCGAGCGTCTTGCCGTACACTTCGTGGCCGGCAAATTTCTTCTTGGCCTTCTCCATGGACTTCGCGAGGTTCTCGTCTTCCTTATTCTCGCGGACCCAGGCCATGCCGCCGGGCACGTCGCGGGCAGTGAGAAAGAGAGCAAGGACCGTCAGCTCTTTCACGGCGTTCGCATTGGCGCCGGGGGTGTTGAACACAACAACGCCCTTGTCTCTAAGGACGTCGAGCGGGATGTTGTTCACGCCCGCGCCTGCGCGCGCGACGCACTTGAGCGCCGGGGCAAATTCCATCTCGTGCATCACGGCGGAGCGCACCAGGATGGCGTCCGCTTCATTCAGATCTTCCGTCTTTTCAAAACCCGCCGGGAGGGCCTGAAGGCCAAACTCCGAGATCGGATTCAGGCATGCATATTTCATTTTGTCATCTCCTCTGTCATAACGGGCTCTGCGACCTTACGGAAGCAGAGCCCTTCGATGTTATTTATTTTCCTTCTCAAACTTCTCCATGAAGTCCACGAGCGCCTGGACGCCGGCCTTGGGCATGGCGTTGTAGATCGACGCACGCATGCCGCCGACGATGCGGTGGCCCTTCAGATTCTCGAGGCCCGCTGCCTTCGCTTCCGCGATGAACTTCGCGTCGAGTTCCGGATTGCCGGTGACGAACGGAACGTTCATGAGGGAGCGGTCTTTCTTTACGACCGTGCCGTGGAACATCTGGCTCTGATCCAGGAAATCATACAGGATCGCAGCCTTTTCGACGTTGCGGCGCTGCATTTCCTTGAGGCCGCCCATGGCTTTGAGCCACTTGAAGACCTTGCCGCAGATGTAGATCGTGTAGCAGGGCGGCGTGTTGTACATGGAGCCGTTCTCGGTGTAGGTCTTGAAGCGCATCATGGTCGGCGTGCCCGGAAGGACGTCGTCGGTCAGGAAATCTTCATTGATGATGCCGATCGCGCAGCCCGCGGGACCGATGTTCTTCTGAACGCCGCCCCAGACGTAGGCGTACTTCGTGACATCCATGGGCTCAGAGAGGAAGCAGGACGAAACGTCGGAGACGAGGGGTTTGCCCTTCGTGTTCGGAAGTTCCCAGAACTTCGTGCCGTAGATCGTATTGTTCTCGCAAATGTAGACGTAGTCGGCGTCTTCGTCGATCGGAAGATCCGAGCAGTCCGGAATATAGGTGAAGGTCTTGTCTTCCGAGGAGGCGATCTTCACGGCATTGCCGTAGAGCTTGCCTTCCTGGAATGCCTTCTTGCCCCACTGGCCGGTCACGATGTAATCTGCCACGCGGTTCTTCATGAGGTTCATGGGGACCATGGCGAACTGAAGGTTGCCGCCGCCCTGCATCCACATGACTTTGTAATTCTCAGGGATGTTGAGAAGTTCACGGAAATCGGCTTCCGCTTCGTCGATGATCTGCTGATACATCTTCGAACGGTGGGACATTTCCATGACGGACATACCCGTTCCTCTGTAGTCCAGCATCTCCTCCGCTGCTTCCTTGAGGACCTCTTCCGGGAGGACCGCCGGGCCTGCCGAGAAGTTGTAAACTCTGTGCATTACTGCTCCTTTCTTCGCCGCGCCGGAGGGATTTTTCTCTGACGTTCAGAGACTCCGTGCGTGCCGTTTCGTAGAAACCGTACACGTGGACGCCGCAAACTCCCGCGTGCCTCCACTTTGCCCTCATTATAACACGGAAAAGGCTTCCGTCAACGGCAAGATGGAGGGAAAAAAGGAGCTTGCGCGGCACCCCGCAGAGCGAAGATATCTGCAGAAACAGCTCTATTCGTATGCCTCTAAAAGCCCCTGATCCGCCTCTGGGGCGAAGATTTTGGGCGAAACGGCCGTTTTCGTATGCCCCAACACGCCTCCAAACCACTAATCCGGCGAAGATTTCGGAGGAAATGAGTGTTTTTGGATGCCGTTTCGGGCCTCCGAACCTCCGAACCCTCTTGGGGCGGCTAATTCTGACTGAATTGACTGTTTTAACCGCCCCGGAGTACTTCCGAACCGCCTCCAGGGCGGCTAATTCTGACCGAATTGACTGTTTTAACCGCCCAGGAGTACTTCCGAACCGCCTCGGGGGCGGCTAAACGGGCGGAAATGGCGGATTTTCGCCGTCGGGGCCTCGCCGGCGCATGAAACTCCTTGACGAAAGTCGTTTTCCTTCTTATAGTAAAAGGTCGAGTGCAAACTCGAAATGCATCTTCCCCGGAACGGGGAAAAAGGAGGAACACACATGAAGAAGATCCTGGCAATCGCCCTTTCGGTTCTTCTTGTCTCGCTGGCGCTTTCCGGCTGCCAGAACACCCAGCCCTCCGCCGATCAAACGACTGAAGCGAAGACCGACGCGCCTACGACTTTAGCGCCG
>DBVJ01000134.1:1702-6639 GCA_002308115.1 Lachnospiraceae bacterium UBA1267 | reverse complement strand
CTTGTGAACCTGATGAAGAGCGCGGAGAACGGCGGCGGAAAGCTCCCCTATGAATTCACGATGGAGACCCAGGCGGACGTGGTCGCGACCGCGCTCGTCTCCGGCAAACTCGACATTGCGCTGATCCCCGCGAACCTTGCGGCTGTCCTGAACAACAAGACAAAGGGCGGGCTCGTTGTCCTGAACGTCAACACCCTCGGCGTCCTGTACTGTGTGACGGGCGACGAAAGCGTCAAGTCCGTGGAGGACCTTGCCGGCCGCGAAGTCATCATGACCGGCCAGGGCACGACGCCGGAATACGCGCTCCGTTACCTTCTTGACAAGAACGGCATCACGGACTGCACACTGAACTTTAAGTCCGAAGCGACGGAAGTTGCCGCGGTGCTTGCGGAAAACGCGAACCAGGTGGCGGTGCTGCCGCAGCCTTTCGTGACGGTCGCCCAGGCGCAGAACCAGGCGCTCAAGACCGCATTTTCCCTGAGTGACGCATGGGACGAAGTCTCCACGGACGGCTCCCGCATGCTGACCGGCGTGACGGTCGTGAGGAGAGCCTTCCTCGAAGAGTATCCGGACGCTGTGAAGCTGTTCCTTCTGGACCATGCGGAGAGCACGGAGAAGGCCAACACGGACATCGACGGCACGGCCGAACTGGTCGCGGCCTATGAGATCATCCCGAAGGCCCCGCTGGCCAAGAAGGCGCTTCCGCAGTGCAACATCGTCTGCCTCACCGGCGAGGAAATGAAGACCGCGCTTTCCGGTTATCTGAAGGCGCTCTTCGACGCAAACCCGGCATCCGTGGGCGGCGCGCTCCCGGAAGACTCGTTCTACTACGTTCCCTGAAGGGACGATTGACCGGAAGACTCGTTCTACTACGTTCCCTGAACGAATGATTTGTCCGGGTCTTCTTTCCCGGAATGAATGATTCAACTCCAAACTTTTAAAAGGCAGAGCGGTTCCGCAAAGCTTGCTTTGACGGAATCGCTCTGTCATGTTATCATCGGTTACGGACAGTTCGTTAGCGCCATCCTGTCCTAAAACAAAACCAGGGCTTTGGCCCTCTTTAGAGAGGCAATATGAAATCAAATACCATCCGTTTCATCGCAGTCAATGCGATCATCGCTGCCGCGTACGCCGCGCTCACCGTAGCCGTCGCGCCGCTTTCCTACGGGAACATCCAGTTCCGTTTTTCGGAGATCCTGCTGTTCCTCGCATTTTATGACAAACGTTTCTTCCCGGGACTGATCCTCGGCTGTTTCATCGCAAATCTGTTCTCGCCGATGATCGCCTACGACATCACCTTCGGCACTGCGGCGACTGCGATCGCCTGCGCCGGCAGTTATTTCCTTGGAAAACTGGTGACCAAGGCCACAGGGAAGGAAGAGATCGGACTGTTCGTCGTGCCGGTGGTCGGCGCAGTCGCGAACGGCTTCCTGGTCGGACTTGCGCTCCATCTTGCGCTGGAACTTCCGTTCTGGATCACCGTTCTCGAAGTGGCTTTGGGAGAAGGCGCAGTGCTCCTCGCAGGCGCATTCATTTTCCTCGGCATTTCAAAGATCCCGGTCATCCGGAGATTCCTCTCCTGGCAGTATTGATCCGTATAAATGGCCGTTTCGTACGGCTTCCGTATCAGAGTGAACCTGTATGCGCGCCTTTCTGAAAAAACTGCTCATCATCCTCTTCTGGCTGGCTGTGTGGCAGCTTCTTTCACTTGCGGTGCATAACGTCATCCTGCTTTCGGGGCCCTTCGAGACACTGAAGGCGCTCTGGGCGCTCCTTCCGACGAAGGACTTCTGGATCTCGGTCGCGACGAGTCTTGCGCGTATCCTCGCGGGCTTCCTCGCGGGATCGGCGGTCGGCATCCTCCTCGCCTCCCTCTCCGCCTCCTCCAGACTGGCGGAGGAAGTGCTGAACGTGCCGGTCACGGTCGTGAAGGCCATCCCTGTCGCGAGTTTCGTGATCATGGTGATCATCTGGGCGGGCAATGTGATGCTCTCCTTCTGGATCTCGCTTCTCGTCGTCTTCCCGACCGCCTATTTCAACACGCTTCAGGGCATCCGTTCGGCGGATCCCCGCATGCTGGAGATGGCGAAGGTCTATCAGATGCCCTTCTTCTCCAAAGTCCGACGGATCTATTTTCCTTCCGTCTTCCCCTTCCTTCGCACCGCGGTGCAGGTGGGCGTCGGCATGGCCTGGAAGAGCGGCGTCGCGGCGGAACTCATCGGCCAGCCGCTCCGGTCTCTGGGAAATGGCCTCTACCAGTCCAAGATCTTCCTTGCGACCGACCAGGTCCTCGCATGGACCGTTGTGATCGTGCTCCTCTCCTGGGGCACGGAAAAACTGTTTTTATGGCTCTTCGGGCTTCTCCGCCCGGGCCGGAAATATGGGCTCTAAGCCCGGGATCGTCCATTAAGCGCACTGTTTTGAACGATGAAGATTCTTGCTCTCAACGTATCGAAAAGCTTTGGCGAACAGCCCGTCCTCCGGGACGTTTCCTTCACCGTGCCCGAAGGCGGAACGCTGGTCCTCACCGGCGACTCCGGTTCCGGAAAAACCACGCTCCTCAGGATCCTTCTCGGACTTGAGCGGTCAGATTCGGGCGAGATCCGCTTCGAAGAGCGTGCTCCCGAGTCTTTCGGGGTCGTTTTCCAGGAGGACCGCCTTGTCGAGACCGCATCCGCGATGGAAAATGTCCGCATGATCCATAAGAAGAGCGGCCGTCCCTCCGATGACGAGATCCGCGCCGCCCTTCTCGAACTGCTTCCCGAAGAATCCCTCAAACTTCCCGTTTCACAATTCTCCGGCGGCATGAAGCGCCGTCTTGCCGTCGTCCGCGCCATGCTTTCCCGCGGCGAAGTGCTGGTGATGGACGAACCCCTCTCCGGCCTCGACGAAGAGAACCGCGAAAAAGTCCTCGCATTCATCAGAAAGCATCAGCTGAACCGCCCGCTCATCCTCACCGCGCACGACATGGATGATCTCACGGGCTATGAAGAGTACCGGATCCCGGTTCTTTGAGTCTTTCCGAAACGCTTTCAGAATGGTACAATGACTGTACCATTCTTTTTTTGTCCTTTTTTTTCAGGACAAATTGTCCGTTCCGCCCCGAAAATGGTGTCCTAAAAGGTGAGGGGGACAAATGACAGACCGGGAAATCATCCAACTCTTCATACAAAGAGACGAAGAAGGGATCGCGGAGACCGAGCGTATCTACGGCGCGAGACTGCTTCGGATCGCGGAAGGACTGCTTCCGCGGGAAGACGCCGAAGAATGTCTCAACGACCTCTATCAGGCGCTCTGGGACCACATTCCGCCGGATGAGCCTGCGCATTTTCTTTCCTATGTGGTGACGATCCTCAAAAACCTGGCGCGGAACCGGCTCAGGGACATGAATGTCAAAAAGCGTTCCGGAGAGACCGTGACACTTTCCGACGAACTGGCCGACATCCTTCCCGATCCCAAAACCGACACCGAAGCCGAAGCCATTTTCCACGTGTCGGACGTGCTGAACCGCTTTCTTGAACATGAGAAGCCGGAAAAACGGCGCATGTTTGTCCTGCATTACTGGTACGGGCAAAGCATCGAAGAGATTGCAGGAAAGATGGGGTTCAGCCTCGCCAAAGTAGAGAAAGCCCTGACGCGAATGAAGAAGAAACTCAAAGAAGCATTCCGGGAGGACAATTGAATGGATAAGAAAGAAATCATGAAACAGGCGGTCGATCAGATCGATCCGAAATACATAGAAGAAGCCGTAGCGCAGGAAAAGGCAAGTCCGAAAGGGCCGAAACTTCTGACGGTCCGAAAGACCTGGATCGCCGCTGCCGCGATCCTCCTCCTTTTGGTCACGGGCGGCGCTGCGATGGTCATTTCCTCTTCGGATGTCTTCTATGTAAACAAAGGAGACACGGAGGGGAGTTTTGCGCCCAAAGAGGACTATTCTCTCAATGCGCCCGAAGCGAATATGGCTTACAACCGCATTTTAAGCATTGTAAGTCATGAAGAAGAAATCGATACTTCTTCTGACACCTATCCGTATTCACACCATGCCGCGGATCAAAAATTCTACGATACCGTATACGAGCCCTGGTACGGCGGCGCTTATACGAATGTCCACGGCCAGCTCGTCGTCTGTCTCGCGGATTCGGCCGGCAAAGAAGCCATGGAGAAGGGACAGAAGATCCTCAGCTCTTACGTGAGTCTCTTCAGGGAGGTTCCCTACTCCTATAATGAATTGAGAGCTTGCCAGAAGGACATCTACTATTACCTGACAAGTGAAGCGTTCTCCTCGGAAACGTTCCGGGTCTTTACCTGGGGGCTCCGGGATGATGCAAATACAGTCCTCGTAGGTCTGAATTCACTGGACGAGAAAGACTGGGAAAAGCTCAGGCAGCATGTACGGATCCCGGACGCCCTGAGTTTCCAATACGTGACGGCGGGCCCCACCTTCACGGATTGAATGCGCGGAAAAGTGTTCGAAAAGAGGTGATATTTATGAATAAAAAAAGACTCTTGATCGTTGCAGGAATCGTCCTGGCACTTCTCATTGCCGGAGGGATCTTCCTTGCCGTCTTTCTCGGGAACCGGAAAAAAGCATCGGACAACGTGCCCGGAGAGTCCTTCTACGCTTATCTGAAGGCCTTATATGAAGCCGAACCGCTGGCCGAGATCGACTCGATCCTGATCACGCAGCACTTCGAGATCAACGGGCGTACGGCCTGCTATGTCTGGACCTATCCGTGCATGAGCGACGATTCCGCGCTCAAAGGAACTGAAAGATATGCCATGGAGCAGAAACTCCCGGAATACATGGGAGAAGCGGTCTTCCGGAACATTTTCACGATGGGAGGCGCCGACGAACTGGGTGTCAACGGAACGGCGGACTGGTATTCAGTCAAAGACGGCTCGGGAACGAATATGAGTTATCTGGTCCGTGAAGACAC
>DBVJ01000134.1:0-1641 GCA_002308115.1 Lachnospiraceae bacterium UBA1267 | reverse complement strand
TTCGGCGAAGTCCTCTCCGGAATCTATGGCATCCGCTCCGCCGAGGACATCCAAAGCATCACGGTCAGCCCCTCCCGGAGAGACCATACGCCGGAAGGCATCGCTTATCGCGAAACCATCCCGACAATTGTTCTGGGCAAGGCGAAGGAGATCGAAGCATTCTACAGGATCCTTTCAAGATCCGGATGCTACGGCTTTAACTCCTTCCACAACTACGACGGCAGCTATCCTGCCCGGTATCAGGAAGAATTCTCTCATTACCTTCAGTATGACCGGGAGTTATGGGTCGAGCTGAAAAACGGCGCATATCTGAGGCTTCCGGACTATGACGGAAAGCACGGCGTCTTTTACCACATGTACTGGCAGGCCTTTGAGGCGCTGAACGATGCGGACATGGCTGTCATGAACCGGCTGACCGGGATCCGGAAATAACGAATCAGTCCGAAGATGTATACGATCTGATCTACGGGACTCACTGATCTACGGTCCGAAGCCCTTCCTTGAGCACTTTGAGGATCGCCTCCGGCGTATTCTCCTCCACGTGCAGTACGCGCACGGCCTCGTGGATGTTCTCGACGTCTTCCCGACCGCCTATTTCAACACGCTTCAGGGCATCCGTGACCTTAAGGGCTACGAGGAGTACCGGATCCAGACGCTTTGATAATCTCCGATTCTCGATATTTTCTTATTGACATTCGATAACTCAGATGTTAAGATACCCTCCGTAAAGGTTCTGTCCCGTGAAAGGGATGCGCCGAAGGAGGGTATCATCATGAAGAAGCATACCGGCTTTGTCTATACGATTTGTCTGATCCTGGTTCTCTCTGCCCTCTCCGGCTGTATTGGGGAGCGGAAGGACACGCTCAAGGACCACGCGGCCCAGTTCGGTTTCGCGCTGAAAGAGATTCAGGTCGAGACGCTCGCGGAAGACCATGATCATGCCTGGGACGGCAATACCTGCGCCTGGCTTGTCAAACTGTCCGGCCCGGTAAGCGGCAGTGATTTCGACCCGGATCATCTGGAGAAAGGGGTCATATGGCGTGCCGATGAAGCATTGGACCTTGTCAACGCACACTACCGCCTGGACAATAAAAAGTCCCTGTTCCTGCTGAACAAGGACGGGCATTACCGGTCAACAGTATTAAGAGAAAATGGTGACGAGCATTACCTCACGATTATCTACGACCAGGACGCGGATGTGTACTGCTTCATCTACGGCACTTATTGAGCTTCCGTGCGAAGCCCTTCCTTCAGCACCTTGAGAATCGCCTCCGGAGTATTCTCCTCCACGTGCAGTACGCGCACGGCCTCGTGGATATTCTCGAGATAATGGGCGTCTGAATCAAAAATCTTGCGGCAGGTCCCGAAATAGGGATCTGCCTTTTCATAGGCGGGCACATTTTCCTCGTGCTCAAATTCGACCGTCCTAAAGCGCGATTCCGGCGGCACGAAACCGAGGTTTGCGATGAGTCCGTAGGAGCCTGCGTCCACGTGGGCGGGCACCATGACGCCGCCGAATTCTTCCATGAGATCATAGACTTCGTCGAAGGAAATGTCCGTCGCTGAGATCAGGAGTTTTTCGATTTCGTCGACCTGCACGTCCTCTTCATTCATGACACGCTGGTTTCCGAAGATCTCGGG
>DBVJ01000072.1:22663-22813 GCA_002308115.1 Lachnospiraceae bacterium UBA1267 | reverse complement strand
CCGATGAACTGCGTTGCGATCGGCACCGGCAAATACATCGATTTCATCAACAAATACGATCTGACCGGCGCAGGCGACTGAGGCAGAACGAAGAACGCTTTTCAGGGCGGATGTGTTACACATTCGCCCTGATTCTTATAAAAGGAGCAG
>DBVJ01000072.1:22420-22560 GCA_002308115.1 Lachnospiraceae bacterium UBA1267 | reverse complement strand
CTGGTAGGCAATATGCCGCCCCTCAGTGAAGGCGAGTTCATCGAAGCGGAAGGCGAGCGGGTCTTCCACCCGTCCTACGGCATTCAGATCCAGGTTTCTTCGATCCGCTTCATCCCGCCGGATGATGCGGAATCCGCCGA
>DBVJ01000072.1:21911-22348 GCA_002308115.1 Lachnospiraceae bacterium UBA1267 | reverse complement strand
AAGTTCGGCGACGACACGTTCCGGATCCTGGAAGAGGAGCCTGAGAGGCTCGCGGAGATCAAAGGGATCTCCGAACGGATCGCCATGGAGATCGCCGGGCAGATCGCGGAACGCAGGGATGCGCGGAACGCGGCGGTATTTCTCCAGAAGTACGGAATCTCGCTTCGGATGGCCGGGCGCATCTATCAGCGCTACGGCGACGAACTCTATCGCATCCTTCGTGATAATCCGTACCGTCTCGCAGATGACGTCCGCGGCATCGGCTTCAAGAAGGCCGACGAGATCGCGCTTGCGGGAGGCATTCCCGCGGATTCTGAATACCGCGTGAAGAGCGCTGCGGTCTTCGTGCTTCATGAGGCGGTTCGTAACGGCCATTGTTATCTGCCCGAGGACATACTGTTCTCCTCTACGGAAGGCCTTCTGGGACTGGAGCTTTC
>DBVJ01000072.1:21669-21842 GCA_002308115.1 Lachnospiraceae bacterium UBA1267 | reverse complement strand
CGTGTCTATCTCCGCCGTTTCTACCGGATGGAAAATGACGTCGCCGTCATGCTTCGGGAAATGAACCGGCAGGAAGCCGGATATTCGGAAGAGGCCGTCACTCAGGAGATCCGGAAACTCGAAAAAGAACAGGGCATCGAACTGGATGCGGTCCAGCGCTCCGCGGTCAGCGC
>DBVJ01000072.1:17024-21639 GCA_002308115.1 Lachnospiraceae bacterium UBA1267 | reverse complement strand
GCGGACCCGGCACCGGCAAGACGACCATCATTCATCTGATGATCCGATATTTTCTGAGGCAAGGCCTGAACCTTCTTTTGGGCGCTCCGACAGGCCGCGCGGCAAAGCGTATGACCGAAGCCACGGGCTATGAGGCGCAGACCATTCACCGGATGCTGGAAGTGAAGGGCGATCCGGAAGACCCCGAAGAGACCCTCACCTTCCAGAGAAACCATGAAACGCCGTTGGAGGCGGACGTCGTGATCATCGACGAAGCTTCCATGATCGATCTTGCGCTGATGCATGCGCTCTTAAGCGCCATGCGCCCCGGCATGCGGCTCGTCCTGGTGGGCGACGCCGACCAGCTGCCTTCCGTGGGACCGGGCGAAGTGCTGAAGGATCTGATCCGCTCCGAATGCTTCACGGTCGTGAAACTGGATCACATTTACCGGCAGTCGGAGGAGTCCGACATCGTGGTCAATGCGCACCGGATCAACGAAGGCGAGGTTTTCCCGGTCAAGCCTTCGAAAGATTTCCTGTTCATTCTGCGAGATGACCCCGGCCGCATCGTCGGTGCGACGATCACGCTTCTTCGCGAGAAACTGCCGCCCTATGTCGGCACTTCCTGGAAAGAGCTTCAGGTGCTGACGCCCATGCGGAAAGGCCCGCTTGGCGTGGAAAACCTGAATAAGATCCTGCAGGAGACCTTCAATCCGCCCGCGCCGGAGAAGCGCGAAGCGGAGTTTGCCGGCGGGCTGTTCCGTGAAGGGGACAAGGTCATGCAGGTTCGGAATGATTACGACCAGGAGTGGGAGACCGAGGGAACGTTCCCCATACTGAAGGGAACAGGCGTCTTCAACGGAGACATCGGATTCATCCGGGAGATCTCTTCCTTTGACCGCACAATGACCATTGAATTCGACGATCACCGTGTGGCGGTATATCCCTATGAATCCTGCGACGATCTGGAACTCTCTTATGCGGTCACCGTTCACAAGGCTCAGGGCTCGGAATACCCGGCTGTCGTCCTTCCGTTGTATTCAGGCCCGGAGCTCCTGATGAGCCGAAACCTTTTGTATACAGCGGTCACACGCGCCCGGAAATGTGTCTGCATCGTGGGCAAATACGACACCTTTGCCCGGATGATCCGCAATGCGGAACGGCAGAAGAGATACACCGGGCTTTATGACATGATACGTCAGGTATACATGGACTGACCGCCCCTCCGGATTGACAAAAACGCCGTCTTTTGGCATAATGCCCCCGTTATGACGATTTATCTGATCCGCCACGGACTCGTGGATTTTAACTGGAAAAAGAAGATGACCTCCGCCGAGTATGACAAAGCCTGGGCGGACTATGATCATACACCGATCAAGCCGATCCAGAAGCGCTTTACCGTGCCGGAGGATGCGAAGATCTTTACGACTTCATACGAACGCACGCAGGAGACCGCGCGTCAGTATCTGGGCCGTGATGATTTCACGGTCATACCGGACGGACTTGCGGATGAAGTGCCGCTGGTCTCGTATAAAGACACCAAGAGACCGCGCCGTGTCTGGAAAATGAACGTCCGGGGCAGGCTCCAGTGGTACACCCACGGAAAGCGCCAGCCCGAATGGCGCCGGAATTCCTTGGAGCGCGCATTCAAACTGATCGACTATCTGGAAGAGCAGGATGCCGAGACCGTCGTCGTCGTATTCCACGGCTTCTTTTTACGGACCGTTTCCCGGGCGCTTCGGATCCGCGGTTACAAGCAGGAAGGCCGTCCGAAGTTCAGCGTTCCGAATCTCATCACCGTCAAGGCTGTCAAAGAATAAACTTGATGATACAAGGCGCCCCGCCCAAAGGCCGGGCGCCTTTTTCATGCCCGCCGCGCCTTCTCAAAGAGGGCTCAGCCGGCTGTCGTCATGTCCGATGGCCAGAGAAACAAAGAAGACCTTTTCGGCTCCTGCCTTCAAAAGTGTCCGTGTACAGGCTTNNGCCGGTGGTGTAGATGTCGTCCACCAGGATCACCCGCTTGTAGGGACAGGGACCTTCGGTCCTGAACGCACCCATCAGGTTCATGGCACGGCCTTCACTGGTCAGTGTCTTCTGGGCCTTGGTCTCGGCGTTCCTGTGAAGAAGAGAAACGTCCACGGGAAGACCGATGCCCCGGGCCAGACGCCGCGCGATCTCTTCAGCCTGGTTATATCCGCGCTTCAGGAGCCGTTTGCGGTGGATCGGAACAGGGATGAAGGCTTCGGCCTGAAAACTTCGGATCTGATCTCCCCGGCGTCTGAGAAGATCCTCGCAGGGGAAGTCGAGAAGCGAGGGGTCGCCGTGGTATTTTACCTCATTCATCATCCGCCGCGTGTAGTCCGACGTGTATTCCGCCCAGGAGATGCCTTCCGTGAAAGAGGGAAGGCGTTTCTCGCAGTTACGGCAGAGTTCCCGCGATTCATCGCTCAAAGGCTTCCCGCATTTGAAGCAGACGGGTGGTACGACGTAGCGGATCCGGTCCACGCACTCCGGGCAGATCAGCTTCTTTCCGGGCGGAAGCGCCGAAAGACAGACCGGACATCTCCGCGGAAAAACGAGGTCCAGAAGAAAGCCGGCAGAGGATTTCATAAATGATACCGCCCTAAGCGGCGTGATTTTCGGCAATGGATCGCATTCTCCTTTCCGTGACAAATCATCAGAATGCCAGTATATTCAATGAAAACCATGCTTTCAAGAGCGTAAGTCATGCAATTTCAACTCTGTCGGAAGATTTCACAAAAAACACGGACAAAAGCCGGTAAAACTGCGCTTTTCTTGACAGTTTTCCCCGGCCATGCTACCATTTTTATGTTTATGGGGTTTTTGCCTGAAAAGGGGATCATTATGGGACAGTACGACAATGAGATCAGACGCCGCCGCACCTTTGCGATCATCTCGCATCCGGACGCGGGCAAGACGACACTGACAGAAAAATTCCTGCTCTACGGCGGCGCGATCAATACCGCCGGTTCGGTCAAAGGCAGAAAGACACAGAAGCATGCGGTCTCCGACTGGATGGAGATCGAGAAGCAGAGGGGTATCTCCGTGACCTCCTCTGTGCTTCAGTTCAACTATAACGGCTACTGCATCAATCTTCTGGACACGCCCGGCCACCAGGATTTCTCCGAGGACACCTACCGTACGCTCATGGCCGCCGATTCCGCGGTCATGGTCATCGACGGCGCGAAGGGCGTGGAGCCGCAGACCATCAAACTCTTCAAAGTCTGCGTCCTGAGGCACATCCCCATTTTCACCTTCGTGAACAAGATGGACCGTGAGATCAACGATCCTTTCTCGCTTCTGGACGAGATCGAAAATGTGCTGGGCATCCACACCTGTCCCGTGACCTGGCCAATCGGCGCCGGAAAAACTTTCCAGGGCGTGTATGACCGTCAGACGAAGAACATCACCAAGTTCTACGCCAAAGACGCCGGCCAGCATGAACTCGCCACTTCTGTCGTTCCGCTTTCGGATCTGGAAGATGCGGAGAAGATCATCGGCCAGGTGCCTGCGGAAAAACTCCGCGAGGATATGGAACTTCTGGACGGCGCTTCGGAAGAATTCGATCAGGAGAAGGTGACGCGCGGTCTTCAGACGCCGGTGTTCTTCGGCTCCGCGCTGACGAACTTCGGTGTCGGCAATTTCCTGGATCATTTCCTTTCGATGACCTATCCGCCCATGGCGAGGGAGTCCGACGAAGGCACGGTCACGCCGTTTGACGACCGTTTCTCGGCCTTCGTTTTCAAGATCCAGGCCAACATGAACAAAGCCCATCGCGATCGTATCGCGTTCATCCGCGTCGTCTCCGGCAAGTTCACCGCCGGCATGGAAGTGTTCCACGTTCAGGGCGGCCGGAACCTCCGCCTCACCCAGCCCCAGCAGATGATGGCGGAAGAGCGGAAGATCATTGACGAAGCTTATGCAGGCGACATCATCGGCATCTTTGATCCCGGTATTTTCCACATCGGAGACACACTGGTCGACGTGGGAGAGAAGTTCCGCTTCGGCAGCATCCCGACCTTCGCGCCGGACCATTTCGCCCGTGTGAAGCAGACCGACACCATGAAGCGCAAGCAGTTCACCAAGGGCATCGAGCAGATCGCGCTCGAAGGCGCCGTCCAGATCTTCAAGGAACTGGATGCCGGCATGGAAGAGATCATCGTCGGCGCGGTCGGCGTGCTGCAGTTCGACGTGCTGAAATTCCGCATGGACTCCGAGTACCACGTGGAGATCGGCATCGACATGCTGCCGTACGAATACATCCGCTGGGTGGAAAATCCGGAGGAAGTCGACGTCCGCACGATCCAGGGCACGTCCGACATGAAGCGCATCGAAGACCTTCACGGTGAACCTTTGCTGCTCTTTGTGAACCCCTGGTCCGTCCGTATGGTGGAAGAACGCAATCCGAAACTGAAGCTTTCCGAGTTCGGCAATATGGAGGAGTTCCGGTAATACCGGTTGACCCCGCGTGATCCGAGGCACTATAATATTTTGTCAGGTAATTGTTCTTCGCATCCTTGTGTTTCAGGAGGTATGCCATGAAATGTCCCTATTGCGGCTGTGACGACACCAGAGTCATGGATTCCAGACCGGCCGAAGACGGCTCTTCCATCAG
>DBVJ01000072.1:13010-16982 GCA_002308115.1 Lachnospiraceae bacterium UBA1267 | reverse complement strand
AACTTCATGATCATGGTCGTGAAGAAAGACAACACCCGCGAGCCCTACGACCGGACCAAGGTCGAGCGGGGCATCCTGAACGCGTGCCACAAGCGTCCGGTCTCCGCGGAACAGATCACAGGGCTTCTGGACGAGCTGGAGAACAGGATCCTGAATACCGGCGAGAAGGAAGTGCCTTCCTCGATGATCGGCGAATTCATCATGGAGAAACTGCAGGAGCTTGACGCCGTCGCCTATGTCCGTTTTGCGAGTGTTTACCGGGAATTCAAGGACGTGGACACCTTTGCGAAGGAGATCACGAAGCTCCTCAGGAAGAAATAATGTGGAAGCGGTTCTATCCGGACGAGCGGGCGAAAAGCGTCCGTGACATTGATTACGAGGCGTTTTTAAGACGCGGCGTGCGCGGGATCATTTTCGACATCGACAACACGCTTGTGCCGCAGGACGCGCCTGCGACCGAAGAGACGGAAGAGTTCTTCCGGATGATCCATGCGCTGGGCTTTCGGACCTGCGTGATCTCGAACAATACGGAGGAACGGGTGAAGCCCTTTGCAGAGCGCGCCGGATCCGAATACGTATTCCATGCGAGGAAGCCCCTCAAACGGTCTTACAGAAAAGCGATGGCTTTCCTGGGAACGGATCCTCAGACGACGCTGTTCGTCGGCGACCAGCTTCTGACCGACATGTTCGGCGCGAGACGGCTCGGCATCCCTTGCGTTCTTGTGGAACCCATAAGTCTCAAGAGCGATATTGCGACCGTCCGATTCAAACGGAAGATCGAGAAATGGATCCTCAAAGAATACGAAGCGAAGAAATAGCACTTGAAAAGCTGAAAACAATGTTATAAAATACTTTTTCGGTAATCCAGAAGCACAGGAGGTTAATATGCAGGCAGGCGAAATCAGAAACGGCAATACTTTTGATATTGACGGCAACGTATATCAGGTTCTTGAGTTCCAGCACGTGAAACCCGGCAAGGGCGCGGCCTTTGTCCGCACCGAAGCTGAAGAACGTCATCACCGGCGGCGTCGTCGAGAAAACTTTCCGCCCGACTGAAAAACTGGATGATGCGTTCGTGGAGCGGAAGGACATGACCTACTCCTACATGGACGGCGATCTTTATTACTTCATGGACAATGAGACTTACGAGCAGCTGCCGGTCGGCAAGGACATCGTCGGCGACTCTCTGAAGTTTGTCAAAGAGAATGAAGTCTGCAAGATCTGCTCCTACAAGGGCAACGTTTTCGCAGTCGAAGCACCGTTCTTTGTCGAGCTTGAGGTCACGGATACCGAGCCCGGCTTCAAGGGTGACACGGCCACCGGCGCACAGAAGCCCGCGACCGTCGAGACCGGCGCGCAGATCAACGTCCCGCTGTTCATCAACATCGGCGACTTCATCAAGATCGACACGCGTACGGAAGAGTATCTCTCCCGCGTCAAATAATACCACCTGAAGCCGCTTTGAGAGCGGAGGGGGCAGTTTGCCTCTTCGGGCAGAAAACGGAGAGCGTTCGCGCTCTCCGGTATGCGTCTGTAGCTCAGTGGATAGAGCGCCGGCCTCCGGAGCCGGGTGCGATGGTTCGATTCCATTCAGACGCGTTCCCCGTTCACAGAGCCTTCCGCAAGGAAAGGCTGAGATGAACTTCAAATCATTTCTGGAACGCATCCAGAACAAAGTCAACGATTCTCTTCCCGGGGATCTCCGGGCAGACCTTAAGGCAGTTCAGAAGAACAACGGCGCCGTTTATACGGGCCTTTTCCTCGCGGATGGCGGGGCGCTTTCCGATGCGCCTTTTCCGGCGTCCCCGATCGTCTACATGGAAGACTATTACAAGAGATACAGGGACGCCCCGGAAGATGATCCCGGAATCGAAAGCACCGCCGAAGAGATCACCGGAATCCTCATGCAGGGCATGGAAAATGCCCCGGATGTCGGAAACATCACGGACTTTCAGGAAGTGAAAGACCGGATCATTGGCCGTATGATCGGCTATGACAGCAATCTGATGATCCTGGAACAGATGGTCCACCGTCCCTACCTCGACATGGCCATCGTCTTTTTCGTCCTGGTCGGTTCTTTCGAGCACTCTGTCGGTTTCGTGCCTGTCACAAAGGCACTGATGAATATCTGGGAAGTGACGGAAGAGGAGATCCTGAAGACGGCGGTCCGAAACACCGAATGGCTGATGGGGGAGAAGATCATCCGTTTTGACGATCTGGTGGAATGCGACCGCGAAAAGGGGCTTACCGGCGGCATGTACGTGCTCTCCAACCGGCAGAATTACTTTGGCGCCTCTGTCCTTCTGTATTCGCAAAGCCTGAAAACACTTGCGGAGGCGTTGAACGCAGATATTTATATCCTGCCGGCCAGCGTGCACGAAGTGATCCTGATGCCGAAGGCAGACCAGAATCTGCAATCGCTTCAGGAGACCGTGAAGCATGTGAACGAAGCTGAAGTGCGTACGGAGGACGTGCTGACAGACTCCGTGTATCTGTATCACCGGGACTCCGGAGAGATCGAGATCATGTGATCCTCTGGCCTGCCCTGAACATTGACAAAAAGCCTCTCTTCGAGTATATTGTAAAAAATATGTAACAATTTCACGGAGGAGGCTATATGGCCAAACCGGATTCACATAATGACAGAATAAAGAAACTGATTCCCTATTTACTCGTGATCCTGTTCGCGGGTCTTGCGGTATTACTGGTTGCGCTTCTGACGAAACCGCGCGAGACCCAGCCGGACGAGTCCAGTACAGATCCGATCCAGACGACCGAGGAACCGACAGAGGAGACCCTGCCGACCGCCGCCGCGATCGACGTCGGCCGCATCGAGATCCTGATGGAGCAGTATTACAGGGCTAAGACGGACAATGACGTGGACACCCTGAACCGGATCATCGAGTCGGATACGGTCTATACGCTTGCCGACCTGACGGGAGAGTCCCAGTACATCGACCGCTACCAGAACTTCCGGAACTACGTCATGCCCGGTGTGTCCGAAGAGTATTTCGTCGTCTATGTGACATACGACCTCTTCTTCCGCGGCATCGATACCGGCGCGCCGTCCCTGAACCGCTTCATCATCGCGAAGGATACCGGCGGGAACTACTTCATCTATGACCGGAAAGTCACGCAGGAGTTCGCAGACTATCTGGCAAAACTGGATGCCTCGCCCACGATCACCGGTCTCCGCAAGCAGGTGGAGGACGGCCTTGCCCAGGCGTGCGAGAAGGACGTCGACCTGAACGAACTGATCCGCCTCCTGAATACCGGCGAGACGAAAGCTCCGTCCTCGGAAGCTGAGCCGTCCCAGGCCCTGAGCGGAAGAGATATGTAACTGATCATGCACGGAGAGGCTCCTTAGACGGCGCCTCTCCTTTTTGAATGCAATACGGAGGGAAGATCCATGGAGAAACTGTTGATGGCGCTTGACGCCGGCACCACATCAAATCGCTGCATCCTCTTTAACAAAAAGGGTACGATCGTCAAAATGCAGCAGCGGGAATTCACCCAGTATTTCCCGAAGCCCGGCTGGGTCGAGCATGACGCGGAAGAGATCTGGCTTTCCATGTATTCCGTGGCGAGCGAGGCGCTTCAGAAGGCAGAAGCCACTGCCGAAGACATCGCGGCGATCGGTATTACGAACCAGCGTGAGACCGTCATCATGTGGGACAGAAAGACCGGCGATCCCATTTACCGTGCCATCGTCTGGCAGGACCGCCGCACCGCGGCTTACTGCGAGGAACTGAAAGCGAAAGGTCTGGAGGAATTCTTCAAGAGCCGCACGGGACTTCTGATCGACCCTTATTTCTCCGGCACCAAGGTGCGCTGGATCCTTGAAAATGTGGAGGGCATCCGGGAGAAAGCGGAGCGCGGCGAGATCGCATTCGGCACGGTCGAGACCTGGCTCATCTGGAAACTCACCGGCGGCAAGGTCCATGTGACCGATTACTCCAATGCTTCCAGAAC
>DBVJ01000072.1:12510-12943 GCA_002308115.1 Lachnospiraceae bacterium UBA1267 | reverse complement strand
TCGGCATCCCGGCTTCCATTCTGCCTGAGGTGAGACCCTCTTCGGAAGTGTACGGCGAGACAGCCTATTCGCGTTTCAACGGCTGCATCCCGATCGCAGGCGCGGCAGGCGACCAGCAGGCGGCGCTCTTCGGACAGACCTGCTTCAAGCCGGGTGAATGCAAGAACACCTATGGCACGGGCTGCTTCCTTCTGATGAACACCGGACGCGAACCGGTAGAGGGCAAGAACGGCCTTCTGACCACCATTGCCTGGGGCATCAACGGCCACGTGACCTATGCGCTGGAGGGCTCCGTCTTCATCGGCGGCGCCGTGATCAAGTGGCTGGTCGAAGAACTAAAGGTTCTGGACAGTTCCTCCGATTCCGAGTACTTTGCCCGCAAGGTCCCGGACACGAATGGCTGCTATATCGTGCCGGCCTTTACAGGCCTCGG
>DBVJ01000072.1:11697-12455 GCA_002308115.1 Lachnospiraceae bacterium UBA1267 | reverse complement strand
GTGAACCGTTATCACCTGATCCGTGCGGCGGAAGAGTCCATCGCCTACCAGTCCAATGACCTTCTGGAACTGATGACGAAGAATTCCGGCATCCCGGTTACTTCGCTAAAGGTGGACGGCGGCGCGACCCGCGACAACCTCCTCCTTCAGTTCCAGTCCGACATTTCCGACGTGCCCGTCACCCGTCCTGAAAATGTGGAAACGACTGCGCTCGGCGCGGCCTACCTTGCAGGCCTTGCCGTCGGCTATTATGAGAGCCCGGACGAGGTGCTTCGGAACTGGCGCTTCGGCGAAGTGTTCAAGCCTTCCATGCCCGACGAAGAGCGCGAGAAGAAACTGCGCGGCTGGCACAAGGCTGTGGAACGCGCAAAAGACTGGGCGAGAGACGAGGAGTGAGGCATGGAAGAAAAGGATTACATGGAAAAGCCTCTGGCTGCGACGGCACTTGCCCAGGAACTCACAGAGATCTATGAAAAGTTTTCCGAACGGATCAGCGCCAAGCAGGAAGAAGACAAGGGCTTTCTGAAAACCCTTCGCTCCTTGTTCAGCGACAAGCGCGAAACCGACATGGACGTTGCCGCCTTTTACAACACCGTCGGGAACCATGTGACGAAGTACTATGACGCGCTGAAAGACGAGAGCAAAGAGGACGCGGCGGCGCTTGCCTATGGCTCTGTCCGCATGATGCTCAGTGGAAGAGAGAACGACGTGGTCTCTCTTTCGAAGATCTCGAACCAGGGCTTTGCGATCCCGCTCCT
>DBVJ01000072.1:2863-11650 GCA_002308115.1 Lachnospiraceae bacterium UBA1267 | reverse complement strand
GGCTTCTCTTCCCGAATCAGAAAGATGTGCTGAAGGAAATGGACAGACTCCTCGCGGAATGAACGACGCCAAGGCTGCGCGATGAGATCCATAAGAACGCGGCCCCTGAAGGGCCGCGTTCTTCACGGGAAAGACCGGCTGTGGACCGGGCTGTTTTCATTAGATGAGTGGTTTGTGACTGCCGATCGAACTGGGCGGTATTCCGAACACATGCGTGTAATCCCGGTAGAACGAGGAATAATGATTGAAACCCAGCCGCTCCGCCACGTCCGTAGCGCTTGCACCCTCACTGAGAAGATTCCGCGCGACCATACATTTCTGCGTCCGTACATAGGACATGATCGGGGTGTCGAATTCGCTGGAGAAGACCTTGTATACAGAAGATTTGGACATGTGAAGCGCGTCCGTGATGTCATCGACGGAATGGATCTGCGCGAGATGGGCGTCGATGTATCGCACGATGCTTCGCAGATCCTGGTTGACGTAATCTGCCTTCTGGATGAGGTTATGTGCGCTGATCAGATAGGCGTTGATGATGTTCATGGAACCGATACAGACGCTTACCCGCATATCCTCGTGCACATAGGACACGTGTTCGTCCATCAGCCGGAATTCCTGCGCCAGAGGCGTATCTTCGATGAGATAGACCGATTCGGTCTTCTCGAGCTGTTTGCGGACGTAGGGATAGATCGCGAGCGGAGAGAAACGCAGCACATAACGTTCATATGGACTGTCGCTCCGGAAAACGATATTATGGTATTCGCCCGGTTTGGCAATGAGAAGAGAGCCCGGCCGGATCTTGTACCGCCGGTGCTGGAGCATAAAGTCCGCATCACCCTCAACGAAATATAACAGTTCATAGGTGGTGTGATAATGCTCCCTGAAACGTTCTTCGCTCAAATCAGGCTTTGCGGAATAAGAGTGCTTGAACGTAAAGTCTCTGTAACGAACGTCGAAAGTCATAGGATACCTCGCATTTGTTATAATCTGTTTTATAATGTTTTTGAAAAGATTGCAATCAAAAAAACATTTTGTTGCATACAAATGCGGATGAGAACCGTTACAATCGGAACGCAGCCTGTATTTTTCGATCAGCGGAGATCCCTAAAACGATCATGAATCGAGCAAAAAAGCTATTTCGAATCTTCATCTCCACCCTCTATCTGAGCGCTTTCACGTTCGGCGGGGGCTATGTGATCGTGACGCTTCTGAAGCAGAAGTTTGTGGATGAACTGCATTGGATCGATGACGAGGAAATGCTGGACATGGTTGCCATCGCGCAGTCGTCGCCCGGACCGATCGCCGTGAACGGCGCCATCGTGGTGGGATATAAACTGGCGGGAGTCCCGGGGATACTTGCCGGCGTGCTCGGCGCGGTCATACCGCCTTTTATCATCCTGACCGCCATCTCTTTTTTCTATGAGACATTCAAAGACCTCTTTGCTGTTCAGGCACTTCTCAAAGGGATGAAGTCGGGCGTGAGCGCCGTCATCATGTCGGTCGTATGGGATATGGGCTCCGGCATTGTGAAATCGAAGGACTGGGTCAATATCGCAGTCATGATCGCCGCATTTGTTGTGAACTACTTCCTCAAGGTTAATGTGATCTTCATCATCCTTGCGGTGGCGGTGATCGGCATCCTGAGGACCTTTCTGCAGGAAAAACGGAAGGGAGGCGAGAAGGCATGACCTATCTTCATCTTTTCCTCGCGTTCCTTCAGATCGGTGCCTTCAGCTTCGGCGGAGGCTACGCGGCCATGCCGCTCATACAGGAGCAGGTTGTCACGAAACATGCCTGGCTTAGCCAGGCCGGTTTTGCGGACCTGGTGACGATTGCCGAGATGACCCCAGGTCCGATCGCCATCAACGCAGCCACTTTTGTGGGCAATCAGGTCGCGGGTATACCGGGCGCGGTCGTTGCAACAATCGGCTTTATTCTTCCTTCCTGCATTTTCGTCACGATTCTGGCATGGCTTTATCAGCGCTATCGGAAACTGGCGCTGATGCAGGGGGTTCTGAAGTCGCTCCGCCCGGCAGTCGTGGCGATGATCTTTGCGGCAGGCCTTGGCATTCTGATCACCACTTTGTTCCTGAACGGAACGATCTCTTTTGTGTTCGGCAATTTCCAATATCGCGCGTTGATCCTGTTCCTGGCCGCGCTGGTCTGTTTACGGGGACTGAAATGGAATCCCATTCTGGTTATGGCAGGCTGCGGGGTGGCGGAACTGATCGCACAACTTGCATTGAAATAGATGGTTTTTCAAGGATATAAGGGGCGCCTTCAAGGCGCCTCTTTTCTGTAAATCAGGGCGTTGCATATACGGCCGGGAAGATTTGCAATGCAAAGCGGTTGTTTTTGCAATTCACAGAGCTTCTGCGGTGATGTAAGTTGAAGGCACCTGATTGTGAGGTGCACCATGGAAGAGAAGAGAAAATATGGTTTCAAGAGGCCCGTGGAACGGCTGGACATTCATTGTCATCTGGGGAGGCCGGGCGGCAGCCTCTTCACGGCGGAAGAGCGGATGGCAGTGGACAGGGTGCTGGGCATCAGCCACGCGGTGATCCTGCCTTCGCCCGTGCAGGACGGAACCAATATGCTGCCGGACTGCATGGATTCCGAAGAAGCCCGCAAAACGGCTGAGCGATATCCGGAACATTTTTCCTGGTTCGTGAACGTAGAGCCCGACGGCTCCGACGAGGTCGTGAGGAAACTGAAGGAAGCAAAAGCCGAAGGCGCGAAAGGCGTCGGCGAGTTCGGAACGAAACTCTCTTTTGACGATCCTTGGGTGGATCATCTGCTGGACATCTGCGGTGCGTTGGGACTTCCTTTCCTGTTTCACATCAGCCCCTACGGAACCAACCTGTATGGCGTGATCGATGAGAAAGGCCTTCCCGGGCTGGAAGGAGCGCTCGAGAGGCATCCCGAAACCATTTTCATCGGACACTCGCAGCCGTTCTGGTATGAGCTTGGCACTTACGATCCGAATCTTCCGGGGCCGGCGCTGAATGGATTCCCCTTCGGGAAAGTGGAAGAGGAAGGACGGGCGGTCGAACTGCTTCGAAAGTATCCCAATCTGCACGCAGACCTGTCAGCGATCTCAGGCCTCAATGCGATCCTGAGGGACACGGACTACGGCTTCCGCTTCCTCACGGAGTTTCAGGACCGGTTGTATTACGGCACGGATCTTCTGAACACTGAATTCGTGTTCCCGCTGGGGCAGATGCTGGACTTCTGGCTGTTGTCCGGAAAGATCTCCGAAGCGATCTACAGAAAGATCTGCCGGGAGAATGCAGAGAGACTGTTTAGGCTTGGACGATTTGCAATATAAGCGGAAAGACGATGCAATTTACATTGTCCAATCTGACGATAAAATAGAAACTACAAGATTGACATGGATCATCTTAGAAAATGATTCAGGAAGGAGCAGCACACATGGCGGATCAGAAGACGATCCTGGAAGTCCTCCACATGGATAAGAACTTCGGTGTGACAGTGGCGTTGAACGACGTTTCATTCTCACTGGAGCGCGGCCATGTCTACGGCCTGATCGGAGAGAACGGCAGCGGCAAGTCCACCGTTTCTTCCATCATCGCGGGCATGCAGCCGGCCACCAAGGGCGAGATGACCTACAAAGGCGAGCCCTGGAAACCCTCATCCATGCTGGAAGCCCAGGAACACGGAATCGGCATGATCGTTCAGGAAGCGGGCACCATCCCGAACATTACCGTGGCGGAGAACATTTTCCTCGGCCACGAGAAAATGTTCAAGATGGGACCGTTCATCAACCGGAGGAAACTGACGGCGAAAGCCCAGGAGCTTCTGGATGAACTGGGCATCAAGGAATTCAAAGCCTCGGACCGCACCGGCCGTCTGGACATGCAGATGCGCAAGATCATCGAGATCGCGAAGTGCATGTACTGGAAGCCCGAGATCCTGATCGTGGACGAGACCTCGACGGCGCTTTCCCTGGAAGGCCGCCAGTTCCTGTACAAGGTTATGGACAAGCAGCGTGAAGAGAACAAGACCGTCATGTTCATTTCCCACGACTTGGACGAAATGATGGAGCACTGCGACAAGCTGACGGTCCTCCGTGACGGCGTCATCATCGGCACGCTGGATCAGAGCGAGTACGAGCCCAACCGCATCCGCAAGATGATGGTCGGCCGCGAACTGAAAGGCGACTACTATCGTTCCGATTACGAAGGATACTCCGACGAAGTCGTTCTCAAGGCCACGGACGTCACGACGCTTCAGGACCTTCTCTGCCTGAATCTCGAGCTCCACAAGGGCGAGATCCTCGGCATGGGCGGCCTGTCCGAATGCGGCATGCACACGGTCGGCAAAGCGCTCTTCGGCATCGAGAAGGTGCTGGACGGCGATGTGAAGACCGCGGACGGCACGGTCATCAAGTCCCCGCGCGTCGCGATCGATCACAAGATGGCTTACGTTTCCAAGAATCGTGACACGGAGTCCCTCGGACTTTCCGGCACGATCGCGGAGAACATCGCCTCTACCGGCTACAAGCTCAACAGGCTGTTCGCGAACATCATCTCCTTCGGCAAAGAGAAGAGATACGTCGACAAACAGATCGCGGAGCTGCAGATCAAATGTGCCGGCAAGAACTATATGGTCAACACGCTTTCGGGCGGCAACAAGCAGAAGGTCGTCTTCGGCAAATGGGTCGCTTCCGACGCGGAGATCCTGATCCTGGACTGCCCGACCCGCGGTATCGACGTCGGCGTCAAGGCTTCCATGTACAAACTCTTCACCGAGATGAAGAAAGCCGGCAAGGCGATCCTTCTGATCTCCGAAGAGCTTCAGGAACTCATCGGTATGTGCGACCGCATCCTCATCATGAAGGACGGCCAGGTGACCCGCGAAGTTTTTCGTCAAGAGAACCCGACCGAGAGTTCTCTCATCGATTACATGATTTAAGGAGGCTTTTCGAGATGAAAAACAAGAAAAAAGCCAATCCCATCAAGAAGATTCTGGAAAGCCGTCTGTTCAGCCAGCTGATGCCCGTAGGACTCCTTCTCATTCTTGTCGGAGTCTTCGCAATCGCTACCAACGGACGTCTGGTCACCGGAACCAGTCTGAAGATCATCGTGAACCAGGCCCTGGTCGTTGCGATCGTTTCTACCGGCGGCGCGTTCATTTTCGCTTCAGGCAACGTCAGCCTTTCGCTGGGTGCGACAACGGTTCTGACCGCGACGCTTTCCGTCATGATCTACAACGCGACCGGATCCCTCGTTCTCATGATGGTCTCTGCTGTCCTGATCGGTGTGGTCCTGATGGCGACTTCCGCCCTCCTTTCCACAGCACTGGGCGTTAGAGTCATGTACGTCACGATCGTCATGATGACCATGTTCTCGGCACTGCAGCAGGCGATCCTCGGCGGCTCGACCGTAGCGATCCCGACCGCTCTTTCACAGAGTCTGGAAAAGGGCGGATTCATGTACATCGCCTTTGGCGTGTTCTTCCTCATCTGCGTCGTCCTGTTCCATTTCACAGACATCGGCCGTTCGCTCCGCTTCATCGGCACCAACAACCTTTGCGCGGAACAGACCGGTATCAGCAAGAAGAAGTACCTTCTGATCGCCTTCATCATCGCCGGCGTCGGATGCGGTATCGGTGCGCTGGTCGCGGTGGTCCGCGGCGGTTCGGTCGGAACGAATACACTGACCAGTCTGAATATGGACTGCATGCTTGCGCTGGTTCTCGGCGGCATGTCGATCTTCGGCGGTTCCAAGAGTTACGTTTACTCCGGTGTCATCGGCGCACTTACGGTCATCGTCCTGAATCAGGGCCTTACGATGCTCCAGGTGGATTCCACGATCATCCAGGCCATTCGCGGCGTTGCATTCCTCGCGCTGGTCACGCTGTCTCAGGTCCGCCCGAAAGGTCTTCCGGCACCCGAGGGTTAAGAAATGGTTTTACGCGGAGCTTTCCGCTGAAACATAAGGGAAAGAAAAACGATTTTCTAAAAAAGGAGAAGAAAAATGAAAAAGATTCTGGCTATCGTTCTTGCACTCGTCATGGTCCTCGGCCTGGCAGCCTGCAACAACAACGGTGACAACACCAACAAGAAGCACAAGATCGGCATCGCGACCGTCCACACCGGTGAAAACTGGGAGATCGTCAAGACCTATCTGGATACGGTCGTCGCCCCGACTTATGGATGGGAATTCGTCGTTTCCGAGACCCTCTCGGATGCCAACGGCCTGATTGCTTTCATGGAGCAGTGCTATGCTGCCGGCTGCGACGGTTTCATCAACATGGTCACCTCCAGTGACGCCATCATCCAGGGCGCAACCAAGGCGCAGGAATGGGGCATGTGGTTCGTGACTGAGAACTCCGCGTATGTGGAAGATGTTGCCGGTCTGTCCTACAACCTCGGCCATTGCGGCGCGGGTCCGGAAGCTGTCGGTTCGGCCTATAAGAAGGCATTCGAAGAGTATCTGTCGGATGGCCAGCCGCATTCCGTCATCCTGTTCGAAGGCGCTGCCGTCGGCGGCGACAAGGGACAGGGCGCAGCCTCCCATTTCTACTCTGCAGTCGGTGTTCTGGAAGCCTTCCAGGAAGTCTACGGCCTGACCTATGAAGCACCGATCGCGGACCTCGTCAACAACCAGAACCCCGGCGAAGTCAAGACCAACAACCCGGATGTTCACATCTATCTGTATCCCGGCCGTAACCCGGCTGACGCTGTGACCGCTCTGTCGCCTGTTCTTCAGTCTGGCACCTATGATATCTTCGCAGCCGTGTTCTCTTTCGCAGCGTTCACGAACGCCATCGACGAAGTCGAGAAGGCCAGCGGCAAGGACATCAAGATCGTCGGCACCGCGCAGATCGAAAAGCAGACCAAGACCGGTTTCGAAACCAAAGATTCCACCGGCGACACCGTTCTCAACTCCGCGATCCTGAATGACCTTTCCATCGCTGTCGGCACCAAGTGCATCATGCTGAGACATGCCTTCGAAGGCCGTGCGGATGCGATGAAAGAAAATGGCAAGGGCGTCTTCCTGGGTGTCCGTTCCTGGGCCGTCAACGGCGCCGACATCTATGCGAAGATGGAAAAGCTGAATACCACTCCGGAACTCTACATTCTGAGCGCTGATCAGCTTGAGAAATTCGCCAAGGAAGGCACCACCTGGAAAGATCTGGACAACTTCCTGGAAGAAGTTTCCGACATTAACAAACTCCTGTCCCTGAAGGGCCTCAACTGATCCTGAAAAACGTACTGACACCATTCTGTTCCCGGGAGCTTCGGCTCCCGGGGGAGCAAAGAAACCAGAGGTGAAAAAATGAAAAAGCACAGCAAGATCCTGGATATTCTGTTCACAGTGGCTTTCCCCGTGGCCGTCTGGCTGCTGATGGAAGTTCTGTGCCTGATCTTCAAACAGAAGCATGTGATCTCCACGATGCTGGATGTCAAGACCATTATCCGCAACGCAGGTATCGCAGCCGTTACCGCATTTGCGCTGTCCTTCAACCTGAAGGAAGGCCGTTTCGACCTTTCTCTCGGCGCGCAGCGTATGGCCGGAACCATCATCGGCGGCTTGATTGCCATGGCGCTGGGGCTCTCGGGACTCTGGCTTCTCCTGTTTGCCATCGCTTTCGGATTCCTGTTCGGTTTCCTGACCGGTATGGCTTTCATTGGACTCCGGGTGCCGCCCATGGTCCTCGGTGTCGGTATGGCGCTGATCTGGGAAGTGGTTCCGTATCTCGTATCCGGAGGCAAAGGCTTGAATCTGTTCGGCGTCGAAGGCATGACGGTCCTGACCGAGAGCTGGTTCCAGATCCTCGTGGTCGTTGTGATGGCCGTGCTGGTATTCCTTCTGATGAACTACACACGCCTGGGCTATGAGACCAAGGCGGTGCAGGGCTCCCAGCTGATCGCCCGCAACAGCGGCATCAACATTTTCCGCCATGCGGTGGAGTGCTATGCGCTGGCCGGCGGCCTGGTTGCGATCGCGGGTGTTCTGGATGTGTCCTATACGACGCAGATGGCTGCTAATCTGGGCAACACCAGTAACGGCGTCGTTACCGCGAACATGTTCGTCATGATCCTCGGCGGATACATCGGAGAGAGGACCGACTCTTCCGTCGGTATCATCACTGCAGCTTTCACGCTTCAGATCTTCAAATACGGTCTGTCGCTTCTGGAACTCAGCGATCCGCTGATCTCCGTTATCAACATGCTCGTCTTCATCGGCTTCCTGGTCTTCCAGGCGAACCGCCACAAAGTTGCTCTGGCGAAGGCCAGAAAGGCACGCATCGCGCTCGCCCAGAAGTTCAAAGCTGAGAGGGCTGCCGCGTAAACATTTTTCGATGGGCCGCCCGATCCGAACGATCCGGCGGCCCTTATCATAACCGACATAAGGAGAATCCCATGGTCGATCTGACAAAGAAACCGTTTTATCTGAATGAAGAACAACTTGCGTGGGTCGAGGATACCTTCGCTTCCATGACCCTGGAAGAGAAGATCGGACAGCTGTTCATCTGTATGAACTGGGACCACCGCGAGGAGCAGTACAAGCGGATGGTCGAACATTTCCATGTGGGCGGCATCCGCTGGCAGGGCGGTTCCCTCAAGGAACAGTACGATCAGAATAAATATTACATGGAGCACAGCAAGATCCCGGTGCTGATCGCGGCCAATCTGGAAGCCGGCGCCGAGAAGTCCATCAAGGGCGGAACGCTTTTGGCGCCCGGCCCGGCGATGGGTGCGGGCGGCCCGGAGGTTGCACGTCTCATGGCCGACAAGGCTGCGGAAGAAGCCAAGGC
>DBVJ01000072.1:0-2773 GCA_002308115.1 Lachnospiraceae bacterium UBA1267 | reverse complement strand
GCGGATTCCCTGGCCTACATGGAAGGCGCGCACAAGCACGGCATCGCCTGCTGCTGCAAGCATTTCCCGGGCGACGGCGTGGAAGAGCGCGACCATCACCTGGTCATGGGCTGCAACGACCTGTCTATCGAAGAGTGGGAAGAGTCCTTCGGCAAAGTCTACCGCGCCGTGTTTGAAGCAGGCGTGGAGAGCGTCATGGTCGGCCACATCTGCATGCCGGCCTGGCAGAAGAAACTGAATCCCGCGCTGACGGACGAAGAGATCATGCCCGCGACGCTGTCTCCGGAACTTGTCACCGGCGTGCTACGTGAACACCTGGGCTTCAACGGCCTCATCACCACCGACGCCTCTCATATGGCAGGACTTTCCACCTCGGCCCCGCGTTCCGTCCAGGTTCCCGGCACCATCGCCGCGGGCTGCGACATGTTCCTGTTCTTCAACGATCCGGACGAAGACTACGGCTACATGATGGACGGTTACAAGAAGGGCATCATCACCGAAGAGCGTCTTTCCGACGCGCTTCACCGCATCCTTGGTCTGAAGGCGAAACTGAACCTGCATCACTATGTGTTCCCGTCCGAGGAAGGCCTCGCGATCGTCGGTTCTAAAGAGCATCATGAGACGGCCGCCGTCCTTGCGGACAAGGCCGTGACCCTCGTGAAGGACACCCAGCACGTGCTTCCGATCGATCCCGCGAAGAGACCGCGCGCCGCGCTGTATTATGTGGAATCCGCGCCGGTCAGCAACCTGAACGGCCCCGATCCCTCGAAGAAGATCGTCATCGAGGAACTCGAGCGCGCAGGCTTCACCGTCGACGCCCACGAAGACTACTACGAGATGGAGTGCGAGAAAATGTCCCCGGCGAACGCCTTCCGGATCATGGCCACGCCGCCCGTCGAAGAGTTCAAAAAGAAATACGACGTGGTCTTCATGTTCGTCCACATGAAGGGCTATGCGCAGGAGAACAACGTGCGCCTGAAATGGTCTGCTGCGCATTCCTCCGAGCTCCCCTGGTTCGTCCATGAAGTGCCGACCGTCGGCGTTTCGCTGAACTACACCAACCACCTGTACGACCTGCCAATGCTCAAGACATTTGTCAATGCCTACGCGCCGACACGTGAGTACATCCGCGCGGCCATCGAGAAGATCACCGGCAAGAGCGAATTCCAGGGCAAGGCCAATGATCTCGTCTGGTGCGGCCGCTGGGATACCCGGAGATAACCATGCAGATCCTGAAGACACAGCTTGAGCCCAATGGCGCCACACTGACCGGTTTCATCTATGAGCCCAGCGTGACCCTGCCCGAATCCACGGCGAAACCCGCGGTCCTGGTCTTCCCCGGCGGCGCCTACCGCCACTGCGTGGACAAGGAAGGCGACCCGATCGCCATGGCCTACGCCGCGAAGGGCTTCAATGCCTTTGTGCTCCGCTATTCGGTGACCGGCGATTATACGCCCGGCTGTCCGACCAAGCCGGAAGAGGAAGTCTTTGACTGCGCGCTCACGGACGCGAAGAGCGCCATGCGGTATCTCCGTGAGCATGCGGAGGAGCTTCACATCGATCCATCCAGGATCGCAACAGTGGGTTTCTCCGCCGGTGCGAATCTCTCCGCCACGCTGAACATCCGCACCGAAGAGAAGGCCTCCGCCATGATCCTCGGCTATGGCGCCTTCACTACGGACCGGAACATCGGAAATGTGAAAACCCTGCCGCTTCTGGATCAAGTCGATCAGACCACTCCGCCTGCGTTTCTCTTTGCAACGCAGCCCGATGCCACCGTACCGGTTTCAAATACGCTGCAGATGGCTGTTGCGCTCCATGAAGCCGGCGTCCCGATGGAAAGCCACATTTTCGTGACCGGAGATCACGGCCTCGCGCTCGCGAACCACACGACCGGCGATGAGAATCCGGACGTGGAAAAATGGCTGGACATGAGCGTGGCCTTCCTCAGGCACATCTGGTCCCAAAAGAAGCTCCTCTGGGGCGACCTTCAGGACAAAAAACCGGATCTCGACACACGCTGCGACATTCTGTCCGCGAACCGACGCGCACACGAGATCATCGCGAAGTATTTCCCGGAAAAAGCGGAAATGCTGACCGCGAATCCATTTTTCAGTTACATCAGTTTCCGCCGCTTCGCCTTCCTGCTTCAGCTGGATCAGGAGAAAGTGAAGCAAGTGGAAGAGGAGCTCAAAGCCCTGGACTAAGCCATGAGACGTACCATTGATCTGAATCAGAACTGGGCATTCCGCCTGGATGCAGAAGTGCCGAAGGTGTTCCCTGAAGACTGGGACACCGTGGATCTTCCGCACACCTGGAATGCGCTGGACGGCCAGGACGGCGGCAACGACTACCGCCGGACGCGGGGCGTCTACGTAAAGCGCCTGCCGCTCAAGCCGCTCGACCTGAGCAAGGTCTTTCTGGAGATCAATGGCTGCAATTCTTCGTGTGAAGTCTGGCTGGACGGCAAGCTGATCGCCGCACATGACGGCGGATATTCGACCTTCCGCTGTGCGCTCCCGGTGGTTTCCGGCGAGGAACTCCTGACGATCGTCGCGGACAACCGTCCCTCGGACCGCGTCTATCCCCAGCAGGCGGATTTTACCTTCTACGGCGGCCTCTACCGCAGTGTGAACCTGATCGCCGTGCCCGAAGAGCACTTTGAGCTTCTCAAGGACGGGACCCCCGGCATCAAGGTCACGCCGATCGTCGATCTGGAGAACAAGCGCGCGGCTGTCACCGTCGAGACCTGGCACAACGGCAAATCGGTTGA
>DBVJ01000138.1:399-3402 GCA_002308115.1 Lachnospiraceae bacterium UBA1267 | reverse complement strand
TCGTCAAAGTCGTCGCCGGCCACTTTGAGGGAGTCCGAAACGACCGTGCCGCCAAGGGAAATGACGGCGATGTCCGTGGTGCCGCCGCCGATGTCGACGATCATGTTGCCGCAGGGCTTCGCAATGTCGATGCCCGCGCCGATGGCTGCCGCGACAGGCTCTTCGATGATGAAGACCTCGCGCGCGCCGGCGTTGATCGTGGCGTCTTCAACCGCTTTCCGCTCCACTTCCGTGATGTGCGAAGGCACACAGACAGAGATCCGCGGACGGCGGAAGGTACGCTTTCCAAGCGCCTTGCGGATGAAGTAACGGATCATTTTCTCCGTGATGGTATAGTCCGAGATGACGCCTGCACGAAGAGGCCGGACCGCCTTGATGTTTCCGGGGGTCCTGCCGATCATCTGGCGTGCTTCCTCGCCGATGGCTTTGATTTCATTCGTCGTCGTATCGTATGCCACGACCGACGGCTCTTTTAATACGACACCTTTGCCGTTGATATACACCAGAACACTCGCTGTGCCAAGGTCGATGCCGATGTCAGCGTCAGAGCCGAATAATCCCATGAATGACTCCTTCTATCGAAAAAAGCGAAGCTGCCTTCGCGGAATAAAACTACAGAATGTGCGTGGGCTTACACACCAATAAAGCATAAAGCAAAGCACTTTATTTGTCAACGAAATGCACGTCGAAAAATGTGCGTTTTTACGATGTTTCCACGCATTTTCCCGGACCTGAAAATTGGCGGGAAAATGCATTTTCATGGCGTTTTTCCGTTCGATTTCCGCTGCTTTCCGGATGTTTTTTGCCGAAAGTGACGGACGTTCTCCCACTTTCGGGCTTTCAGAGGCCCTTTTTACCGTAAAATGCGAAAACGCAGAATGCTTTCGGCGAACTGAAGATCCAGCGGCCTGGTCACCTTGATGTTCTCGGGAGAACCGGGTGTGACAAGGACCGGATGGTCCGTGAAACGTTCCACCGCGGATGCGTCATCCGTAAGCGACGGAAGACCGCCGTCCTCATCTGCTTTCTCATAAGCAGAAAGTATCAGATCAAAAGCAAAACCCTGCGGAGTCTGCGCCTGATAAAGGAATCGCCGGTCAGGTGTATCCGTAATGACAGGAAAATCTCCTTCCGCACCGGCCGGTCTGTCCACCGTTTTGACGGTGTCCGTCGCCGGAACCGCGGTGATCGCCGCGCCGCTCTCCCGGGCTTTACGAAGGCAGGCTTCGATGATCTCAGGCGTCACGAGACAACGCGCCGCGTCATGGATCAGGACCGTCTCCGGCTTATCGGGAAGCGTATTCAGAAAGCGAAGCCCGAAAAGCACAGATTCCGCGCGGCTTTTGCCGCCCGGCGTCACAAAAAAACCGTCTCCCTCTTTCGAAACCATTTCCAGATGGTTCTCGTCCGTGACCACAACGATCTCATCCGAAAAAGGCAGAAAGGCCTCCAGAGAAAGACGCCAGAGCGCCTTCCCGTTCAGCCTGAGAAACTGTTTCGGCGTGTCCCCGCCGAAACGTGTGCCCTGCCCTGCGGCCAGGATGATCGTCGCTGTCTTTCCCATCGAGAATCCTTTCAGAACAGAAATGATCTGCGTATCCGCCCGGTTGGATCAATAGAACAAGCCTTTGATGAAAAGGCTCAAAACGCCCATGATGATGCCCGCCAGAATGACGCCCAGCATCACGGCGACAGAACTCTTCTTGAATCCTGCGTCCAGGATCGACGCGCCAAGCGTACCCGTCCATGCGCCGGTCCCGGGGATCGGGATGCCCACGAAGAGCACCAGCGCAAGGAAGAAACCCTTGTCGCCTTTTTTCATCAGTTTCTCGCCGGCATTGTGGCCTTTGTTCAGACAGAAGGTGAAAAACTTGCCGATGAACTTTTTGTCCTTGCCCCACTCCAGGATCTTGCGCGCGAAGAAATAGATGAACGGCACGGGCAGCATGTTGCCGAGGATCGCCGCCACATAGGCGAAGAAGAGCTGCCAGCCTGAATCCAGGCCCCAGCCCACGGCCATCGGAATGGCGCCCCGAAGTTCCACCAGGGGAACCATCGAAACCAGAAAGACCAACAGATATTTGACCAGAATGTGCATTATCGTTCACCCAGTCCGAGATTCGGGACAGCGTTCAGATCTTCTCCCGAACGGACACCTTTCAGATACTCGTAATAACCTGCGCAGCCGATCATCGCAGCGTTGTCGGTGCAGAGAACAGGGCTCGGTGCATAGAAGGCGACCCCCCTCTCTTCGCAGGCTTTCATCAGCGCTTCGCGCAGCGCGGAATTGGATGCCACACCGCCGGCGATGGCCAGTTTTTTGTACTTCTTTTCGTCGACCAGCGCCATCGTCCGCTCACATAGCTGTGAGACGACCGCTTTCTGGAAACCTGCCGCAAGGTCCGCACGCTTCACCGTAAGCCCCTGCATTTCCGCATGGTTCAGATAATTCAGGACCGCGGATTTCAGTCCGGAAAAACTGAAGCCATAGGGGGCTTCCTCCACATGTGCGACAGGGAACGGAATAGCTTCCGCATCGCCTTCCCGTGCCTCGCGGTCGATCTTCGGGCCGCCCGGATAGCCGAGGCCGATGGCGCGCGCGACCTTGTCAAAGGCTTCTCCGGCCGCGTCGTCCCGGGTGCTTCCGATGATCCGGAACTTTCCGTAGTCTTCCACTTCCACGAGGTTCGTATGCCCGCCGGACACCACGAGACAGGGAAACGGAGGTTCCAGATCGGCATGTTCGATGAAATTGGCCGCGACGTGCCCTTCGATGTGGTTCACGCCCACCAGCGGAAGCCCTTTTGCGTAGGCGATGGCCTTCGCAGCCGAGACGCCCACCAGAAGCGCGCCGACCAGACCGGGCCCGTAGGTGACCGCCACCGCATCCAGATCCTCCCATGCCGCGCCGGCTTCCCGAAGCGCTTCGGAGATCACGGGAATGATCTTCTCGACATGCTTTCTGGAGGCGATCTCCGGCACCACACCGCCGTACAGGGTGTG
>DBVJ01000138.1:0-390 GCA_002308115.1 Lachnospiraceae bacterium UBA1267 | reverse complement strand
ATCACGTTCGACAAGACCGTGCGTCCGTTCAATACGACGGCTGCGGCGGTCTCGTCACAACTGGATTCAATTGCCAGGATCCGAATATCTTTACTCATCTTCCTCAAAATTCAGTTCTTCCGAATGTCCGTCCTTGGGGAGCACGACTCCGGGGAAAATCTGCTGAAGATCATCCAGGTACTGCTGCGGCCTGGTTTCGGCCGGACTGTAATGCGTGAGCCACAGTCTTGGAACGCCTGCCTCGCAGGCAAGTCTGCAGGCTTCCGTCATCAGCATATGCTTGCGTTCTTTCACATGGTCCAGCTTGTCATCTGAACCATACATGCCTTCCAGCACCAGAAGGTCAGCGCCGCGCGCATTTTCCAGAATGCTTTCCGTCGGCCGTGTGTC
>DBVJ01000073.1:5307-16398 GCA_002308115.1 Lachnospiraceae bacterium UBA1267 | reverse complement strand
GCCGCACAGGCCATCGGCGAACCCGGTACGCAGCTGACGCTCCGTACCTTCCATACCGGCGGTGTCGCAGGTGAAAACATCACGACCGGTCTTCCGCGTGTCGAAGAACTTTTCGAAGCGCGTAACCCGAAGGGTGTCTCCATCCTGTCCGAGATCTCCGGCGAAGTCACGATCCGCGACACGAAGAAGAAACGTGAGGTCGTCGTGACCAATGATGAGACGGGCGATTCCAGAACCTATCTGGTGACCTTCGGCTCCAACCTCGCCAAGAGGGACGGCGTCGAGCTTCAGACCGGCGATCATATCGAAGCCGGCGAGAAGATCACGGAAGGTAACCCGAACCCGCACGACGTGCTTCGCATCAGCGGCCTCCGCGCCGTACAGGACTATATGCTGCATGAAGTGCAGCGTCCGTACCGCAGACAGGGCGTTGACATCAACGACAAGCACATCGAGATCATTGTCCGCCAGATGCTGAAGAAGATCCGCGTCGACGAAGCAGGCGATTCCGACATCCTGCCCGGCAGCACGGTCGATACGCTGAACTTCAACGAAACGAACGAACAGCTTCAGGCCGAAGGCAAGACCCCGATGCAGGGCACGCAGATCATGCTCGGCATCACCAAGGCCAGCCTTGCGACCGAGTCCTTCCTTTCTGCCGCATCCTTCCAGGAGACCACCAGGGTCCTGACCGAAGCCGCCATCATGGGCAAGGTCGATCACCTGTCCGGTCTGAAGGAAAATGTGCAGATCGGTAACCTCATTCCGGCCGGCACCGGCCTCCGCCGCTACAGGAACCTCCGTCTGGATTCCGACGAGCGCTTCGAAGAAGAGATGCGTCAGAAATCCGCTTACGAGGAAGCCATGCGCGAAGCTGCGAAGAAGCGCGCCCAGCAGGAAGCGGAAGCCAGACAGGCAGCCGAGAAGGAAGAGGAGTCCGAGGAAAGCGACGACGGAACGGATACTTTCCGCAGCGAATCCTTTATGACCGCCGAAGCCCTTATGGCCAGAATGGCCGAGGACGTGGGAGAAGAAGCCTACGAAGACGGTGAAGAAGAGGAGTACGTCGAAGAAGACGACGCGGAAGAGACTTCCGAAGAGACGGAAGAATAATCCGTAGAACAAACAAAAAGGCGGTCCGCGAAGAAATTCGCGGGCCGTTTTTTTTCGCCGGAAGAGCTGAAAATTGCCTCGTTGAATAATAGACAAAACCTCTTGGATATGCCATAATACAATGTTGGTGCAGGAACATGAAGAAGCTCATCAAATACGCCAGTGTAATACTTGTTGGCGCTGCCCTCATTGCAGGTGCGGCGTTTTTTCCGTTTGAGCGTTTCTTCCCGGCACTGACGCCGACTGAAAGCGAGACGGCACCGGTGATCGAGACCGAAGCCGTTGTGACGACGGAAGCGACCGAGCCCCCCGAGACCGAGCCCCCATACGAAGCAGGCACGGTTTACGGGAACATTTTCCTGACAAGAAAGTCGGATGCTTCCCTCGAAGGACTCAGCCCGGAAGAAGCATTCTATGAACTGAACGCTTTATCTGCGGCTATCTTCTCAAGGAGCATCCAGATCCGAGGCACCGACCCGTCGACCGGATACATGACGCTCCGCGGGAAGAGGAATGCGAAGGATCTGGGCATCACGCTGGACCGGGAAGGCGCGAAAGAACTGATCGCCCGTTACGTGCTTCAGGGAACACAGGAGAAGATGAAGGCGCAGGCGGAAGAACTGGATCAGCTGGATCCGGTCTACCTTTCCGACTGCCTGCTCGTCGATGAAGAGCGCTTCCTGGCGTCCGTATCGCCCCTCCTTCCGGAAGAGAAAGAGGCGGTAGAGGCCGGATACACGATCGATCCGAACAGCGGCCAGGCCACATTGCTCTCAGAGGATGAGGACGGCTACGCCTATCAGAAAGCTGCGGCGCTGGAAGACCTTTCCTGGCTGGTCGGACATTGGGCGGAAGGCGGGAAGCGGGAAGCGCTTCTCGACGTGAACGGCGGGCCCGTGAAAGCCGTCGTGACCGGGGAAGACGTCCAAAACTTCGCGGTCCTCGGTGATTATACGACCACATTTGACACGAATGCGGGAGAACGGAACAAGAACCTGCTTGCCTGCGTGACACATATGAACGGGACGGTGGTGGCACCGGGCCAGATCTGTTCCGCTTTGGACATGTACGGTGAAGTGACGGAAGAGAACGGCTTCGTCGGCGCGCCGACCATGATCGGCGGCCAGCATGTGCTGGACATCGGCGGCGGTATGTGCCAGCCGACTTCAACGCTTTACAACGCGCTTCTTCTGGCGGAAATGGAGATCATTTACCGCAGCAATCATTCGATGTACGTGAACTACGGCGGACCTTCCAGGGATGCGATGGTCTATGCAAAGAACGGATCCGATTTCCGGTTCCGTAACTGTAAGAACACCCCCGTCGTCGTGGTCTCTTCCATCGATCTTCAGAAGGGATCGCTGAATGTCAAGATCCTCGGGAAGGAAGAGCGCCCGAAGGACCACCAGATCGCATTCCGCTGGGAAACCTGGGATTATGTGATGCCTGTCGTGACCCGGACGGTCGACCCGACCGCGCCCATCGGCTATACAGGCTATGAGCGGAAAGTGATCAATACCAATGAACAGTGGCCGCAGTGCGGATTCAAGTCCAACCTGTACAAGGTCACCACAGAGGGCGGACAGAGCTTTGAGACGCTGATCAATAAAAACGACGTCTATCATCCCGCGAACTCCGACTTCCTCTGCGCGCCGGACTTCACCGTCGTGGTCAAATTCAACCCGGACAGCCCGCTGACCGCCTATCTGGACGTGTATTATGCGTGGCTGGACGGAACGCCTTCCAATGTCAACATTGGAAAATGGAAGAGCGCGGACATCAGAGCGTTCAACGAACGGATGAAGAGCCTGATGGCCGCGGAAGGTTTTGTCTGGCCATACTCCGGAACAAAGCCCTTCAGATAGAAACGATACAACTGTAACCAGACCCCAGTAGCAGCGGGGTTCATCACACCATAAATACTTTTTTGGAGCAACTCAATGTCCGGGACCATGGGAACCAAAAAACTGTTACTGACCATTACAGCCGCCCTCGCTGCAATCCTGATCATCATCCTGACTTCCGGCCATGCCTTCGCGGCAGTGGCCGAACCGGTGGTGACGGTCTCCTCCACGAAGGCCAATCAGATCCAGGTCTCCTGGACCAGTGTCGAGGGCGCTTCCTCCTACAACGTTTACCGCTGCGACAAGAACTCCCCCTATCGGAAAATCGCTTCTACCACCGAGACTTCCTATCTGGATACGACAGTGGAAAATGACAAACCCTACGAGTACTCTGTCACAGCCGTCGTCGACGGACAGGAAAGCCTTTTCAAAAACAAAGGCGCGGTAGGCTATACGGCGTATAAAGCGCCGCATGTATACGGATGGACCGTGAGCGACCTGACGCCTTGGACCTATACGGTCTCCGGAAAGGTCAGTTACGCAGGTACGGCGAGCAGCATTCAGCTGCCGGTCTGGACGGAAGCGAACGGACAGGACGACCTCCGCTGGTACACGGTCCCGGTCACCAACAATCAATTCTCATATACGATCCTGACGTCAAACCACGGGAGCCAGAGAGGCGTCTATGTGCTGGATCCCTATCTGAACGGAACTTCGATCTATTGTTCTTCTCCTTTGTGGGTGGAGGTTCCCACGGGGCCTCTTCTGATCACTGCGCCGGCAGTCGTGGACCTTTCGGAAACAGGCTTCACCGCGACCGCAGTCGTAAAAGCCTTCAACAACCATTTTAAGAGCGCAACGGCAGAGATCTGGACGGCATTCAACGGACAGGATGATCTGGAGAAGGTCACCGCGTCCTATGACAGCACGACCGGCGTGATCTCCTGCCCGGTCTCCGTCGCGAAGCACAACGGCGAGAACAAGCTGTATTACGTCCGGTTCACCGTGACGGACGGCGCCGGCGTCACGAAAAATCTGATGATGAGCGCCTACATTCCCACCACGCAGAAGTGCATGAGCCTCACAATCATCGATCTCGGAGATGGCAACATCGGCGGCAGCGCGACGCTTTTGACTTCGAAAGGAAAGGCCCTTCTCATCGACACCGGGCGTTCCGAGAGCGCCGAAGCGGTGGTCACCTGTCTGAAACAGCACGGTGTGAAGACCGTGGACATCATGATCACACATGGCGATGGCGACCATGTAGGCGTTTCCCAGGCGCTGATCGATGCAGGCATCGGCATCGGAAATGTTTATACGGACAATTATCCTTCGGATGTGATGTGGGATGAACTGGACAGACGTGCTTCCATGAGCGTTTTCAGTAAGTACGGAACCATCAAGCCGGTTCCCGTCTCGCTGACAGTCGGCGACGCCACGATCCGTACCATCGGACCGAACACGCATTATTCGCTGTATGAGGCGAAAGCCAACAAAATGTCCCAGGCCAACGCGAACAGTTACTGGTTCATGATCACGAACGGAAGCCGCAAAGTCCTGATCAACGGCGACTCCGAACTGGTTTCTTCTCAGGAAATGGTACGGAGCGGGAAAGACATTTCCGCGGACCTCTATGTGCTGGGACATCATGGCGCGGCCGGGAGTCTCGATACGGACATTCTGAATGCGATCTCTCCCTCGAAGACGGCGGCAAGCGGCAGGATCACCTCCGCCATTACCGCCGATACGATCAAGGTCCTCAAAAACGCCGGCATTCCCTATTACTTTACAGGCGCTTACGGAAACATCGACATTTCCTTCCGCGGAAGTGTCATGATCTTCAACACCGAGAAGAACGCAGATAATGCGCAGGTCTACCATGAGGTGATATGGAAGAATGCGGACGGCACGATCCTGGAGAAGGATTCGTGGGTGAAGAACGGCGCTGCGCCTTCCTATGACGGCGAGACGCCGGAAAGAGCCAGGACCGCCCAGTACAGTTACAGCTTTGCCGGATGGAGCACGGACGGCAAGACGGTTCTTTCAAGCCTTCCGGCGGTCACGTCCGACATGACCTTCATTGCGGTCTATCAAAGCACGGTAAATCAGTATACGATCACCTGGAAAAATGCGGACGGCACGGTTCTCGGGAAGACATCGGTTCCGTACGGATCCATGCCCGGCTTCCTCTCCGAGCCTCAGTATCCGGTTCATGACAGCCTGACCTATGTGTTCGCCGGCTGGACGCCTGAACTGAAAAAGGTTACCGGTGCGGCCACTTATACCGCCGTTTACGCAGCGGTCTCGCCCAAGATCGTAAGGCTGAAGGGGGCCAACCGCTACGGTACGGCCCAGGCCATCCTTCAGGAGGCCTTCCCGGATCATTCACAGAACCGGTTCGTTATGGCTTCGGGCACGAGTTTTCAGCACGGGATCCTCGGCGTGGTCCTTTCCGGCGGCTATGATTGTCCGCTTCTGATCACCAGAAACAATACACTCTCTCAGGAGACGCGAAGCGAGATCGAACGGCTGGCTGAGGGCCTCTGTGAAATTGTGATCGTCGGCGGAACGGATATGGTTTCTGAAGCCGTCGAGACTGCGCTCCTTGACATGGACGTGGTTTCAAAAGTCTCCCGCGTTGCGGAGAACGAAGTCTCTGCCGCCGGCATGGCCTATGCAGTCTACGACAAAGGCATGCGTGACGAACTCTGGGCGGACACGGACACGGTCATCATCGTCAGCGGGAGCAGCTTTGCGGATGAAACCGCCATCGCGCCTTATGCCCGCGCCTCCAGGACCCCCATCCTGATGACAGACGACGGTCAAAATCTGCCGGAAAGCATCGCACTTGATCTGGCTGACAACGGCGTCCAAAAGGCCATACTCATCGGCGGCAACGCAGTCGTGTCGGACGGGACGATGGAAATGCTGGAGAACCTTGGGATCCAGTGTATGAGGCTCAGCGGAGCGAACAGGTATCTCACGACGCTGAAGATCTTCGACTGGCTCATCGGCGCGGATCCGGAGGCCGCAATACAGCCGGATCCGGTGTTCTCACTCAACACGACCGGTTTTGCGACGGGACTGGATTTTGCGGATGCCATCACCAGCGCGAACCTTCTCGGAACGAACAAGAGTCCGATCCTCCTTGTGGCGGACAAAGACTCCGCGGACAAAGCCATGTTTGAAGCGCTTTCCGGAAGAGAAGACCAGGTGGCGACCGCGTATATTTTCGGCGGGACCAGCGCAGTCTCCATCCGCGTGGAATGCCGCATCGCAGACGCTGTCACACGGGACGTACAATAACATCATGTCTGAAGGAAGAGCCCGCGAAGTAATTCGCGGGCTCTTCTTTATGCGCATGGAAACGACGCTTACTCGAGCTTCAGAATGAACTCCAGAACGCGTCTGGCGCTTCGGGTGACGGCTTCTTCACTGAGGGCGCCCGAACGGACAGCCGCCAGAACGTCTTCAGGGCTTCCGACAGGCATTTTCACGTCGTTGCCGGCGGCGATCTCTTTCTCGTGAATGGCGTGGTTCCACCAGTCGGAGATGACCATTCCGCCAAAGCCCCATTCGCCTCGCAGGATGTCGGTGAGGAGTTCATGGCTTTCGGAAGCACGTTTTTCGTTGATGAGGTTATAGGAACTCATGACTGCCAGAGGCTTTCCGAGCTTCACGCAGATCTCGAAAGAGCGGAGATAGAGTTCACGGAGGGCACGGACAGAGACCTGAGAGTCGGAGTCCTTGCGGTTCTCTTCCTTGTTGTTGCAGGCAAAATGCTTGACCGCACAGCCGACGCCCAGGCTCTGCACACCCTGGACAAGCGCGGCGGACAGCATGCCGGACAGCAGCGGATCTTCGGAAAGATACTCAAAATTACGGCCACAGAGGGGCGAACGATGGAGGTTCAGCGCCGGCGCGAGCCAAAGACCGATGCCGTTCTCTTTGACTTCCTCGCCGATGGCTTTTCCGACCTCATAGAGGAGATTCATGTCCCAGGAGCAGGCCAGAAGCGATTCGGCCGGGAAGGCAGTCGTCGGCACATTGGTCTCCGGACGCAGGCGGAGTCCCTGCGGACCGTCCGCGGTCTGGACGTTCGGTATGCCCAGAAGCGGAAGATTGCCGATGCCGAAGGTGTTCGCGGGACCGCGGTTCGGCTGGCCGCCAAGAAGGGAGATCTTCTGACGAAGAGAGAGGGAAGCCAGAAAATGATCCAGAGAGATGCCGCCTTCATGCACGTCCATAAGCTGAAGCGGCGGCTCATCCGGGGCCTTTCCCTTGGGAAGCTTGGTCTGTCCCCACTCATTTTCCGGCGGGAAGCCCGAAGGGACCCGCTCGGGTTCATAAGGCGCCGGATCGACGGAAAGATCCAGAGAAAGCGCTTCCACCGTACCGTCGGAGCGAAGACGCCCGGTAAGACGGTGGGGCACAAGCCGTTCAGGAAGCGTGCCGATCACCAAAGGCTCGTCCAGCGTATAACTGAATTCGATCTCCTGAAGGTCCCGGACATTTTCCCCGTAGAAAAACTGGTACGTGCCTTCCTCCAGAAGATAGGAGGAAGCTTTCACGCGCCCGAGATCGTCGAAACTCGCGAAACTATAGAGCGAGAAGCGGATACGGAGAACTTCTTCGCGGGCGGGCAGAAGCAGCTTCGTGCGCGCAAAACCAACCAGGACGACTTTGGGCTTTCCAAGCCTCCCGCCGGGGCAGGAGACATAGAGCTGAATGAGACCGCGTCCGGCCGTGAGACCGATGTTCTGGACGGTCAGTTCTGCCGTGAAAGCGCCGTTTTCCTCGTCGATGCGGGCTTTGTTGACGCGGAAAGTCGTGTAGGAGAGTCCGAATCCGAAAGGATAGACCACCTTTTTATCCGCTCCGGGTATCGTTTCAAAGTAGCGGTATCCGACGTAAATATCGTCTTTGTATTCGAGATAGCCTTCGGCCTCGCGGAAGTTCTCCGCGAAGGGATAGGCGTTGAAACTGTCCGCAAATGTGTCCGCAAGATGCCCGCTCGGACAGGCATCGCCTACGAGAAGGTCCGCGGCGGCGAGACCGCCTTCCATGCCGGCCTGCCCCATGAAGAGACAGCCTTTGACGGCGAGATCGTCACGGATCCAGGCCGTATCCACGACACCGCCCGTATTCAGTACGACGACTGCTTTCGGAAAAGTGTTCAGCACCTTTTCGGTCATGGCCTGTTCCGCAGGACTCAGATAAAAGTCGCCGTCGCCGGGCGTTCCGCTCCGGTCGGCGCCTTCTGTGGAATAACGGCAGTAGGAGAGGATGGCTGTATCCGTAAACTCCCGCGCGGCGGCCAGAAGCTCATCCGGAAGCTCGGGCTCCGGAATCTGCCCGGGGGCGGGTTCTTCGCCGGCCTCCCGAAGCGCAGCGTAAGAGCGCTCGACGGTTTTCTGGTAAAACTCCGAAAGCCGTCCGAAAAGGAGGATCTTGCTCTCGGCCTCTTTCTCCCTGAGTCCGTCCAGTAAGGAATGGCTGTAAGAGGTATGGACGACGCCGGATCCGCCGCCGCCCTGCACGTAATCAACCTGCGCTTTGCCGAAGACGGCCAGCGGCTGGCCTTCCTGGAACGGCAGGATATGGTCCTCGTTTTTCAGGAGCACCATGCTTTCCCGCGCGGCTTCTCTGGAGAGCTCCGTATGCTTTTTGGACGCAGTGACCCGGTGACGTTCTTCGTAGAGCCCCGTGCCGGGCATGTAGCGGAGACGATACCATTTTTCACGGTCAGCCATAAATGCTCCTTTCCGATGCGGGAAATGGGCCCGCCCGTATCGTTTCAAGACTTTCAGTATACTTGAAAACCCAGAAGCCCGCAAGTGGGAGGGGCACGGAAAACCTTTGGAGCGCCGGACTCGGGAAACTGAACAATCGGCCGGATTGCCGACTCATTTGAAAAATGCTATAACAAGCGAAGGAGGCGCGCATGAAGAGATCTTCCGTGAAAAACATCAGACGTGCACTTATGGCAGCCGTTCTCATCCTGACGGCCTTTTGTTTCGCTGCCTGCCGGCAGGGCACACCTGATGCGGACGGTGTAAAGACCAATGAGCCCAAAGAGAGCCGCGAGACGGAAAGTCCGACGGCTGCGGAGAATGAAACGACGGCTGAAGAGCCTGATACGCCCGCCGGCCAGGACATTTCAGAGGAGCCTCAGGAGACGGAGGAAGCCTCGCTCCCGGAGGGCGCATTTGAGTATGCCCCGGGAACCGTGACCTGCCGCTTTTCAAGCCTCTCCAAAGTGTATCTGGAAGCGCTTTCCGAAGAGGAACAGGCCGCGTTGATCGAGTATTTCCGGCTTCGAGGCGAACAGCTGACGGATCCCTTGAACAGTATGAGCGCCTTCTATGATTCTCCGGTCCGGCTGGGCAGCACGCTCGCGGATCTCTATGAAAAACGGGCCGCGTCCGCACTGGCGGCGTTGTACCGGATCGGCGCAGACTACGAAAAGGTGGACGTCACACTCACGATCAATGGCGTCGATGAGAAAGACGGAGCACACATCGTCACGCTGGATGAATTTACAGAGATCGGGTATCGCTATAAAGGACATCGCGCCTTGGACCGGATGAGCTGGAGCCTGCCGCACACGGTCGTGCTTCAGACGGATGAGACAACGGTCATCGAGATGGATTACTATGACGAGGAACTGATCCTGCCTAAGGAAGAGGATCTCGAGGAAGAGGCGCTGGAGAAAGCGTATGAAAGCTACCTTCTTCGACATCCGGTCACGGAAGAAATGCGCACGGAAGCCAGAAACCAGATCATGGAATACCTGAAGGCACGTCTTCAGACGGCCATCTCGGCAGGCTCTTTCGGACTCCAAAAGTTTCATGAAGAGGATATTCCGATGATTCTTCAAGGCGCAAAGATCAGTTATGATCCCGCGCTCAGTGAAAAATGGGTCCTCATCGGTGTGCGTGAGCAGCTCTACAGATTACCGTTCAGGAAATACAAGGCCGTCTTCTCCATGACCTTCGATCTGGTCGTGGAAGATCCTGAAACCAAGGAAAGCTTTCAGCCCTTCTCCCCGCGTTTTAACCGCATCTTCTTCGTTTCGGAAGACGGAAAATGGGACTACATCGACATTCACGATTACTTCTATTATGACTGATTTAAGACAAGAAAAAGCGCCGGAGCGGAAAACCGCACCGGCGCCTTTTCGTCTTTGGAGTCTTTAGTTCATCCTTGTGACCTGAAGGGCTGCATCGTAGAATGCGCAGAATTTTTTGAATTTCCGGGTCAGACGCGTCTGTTCTTCCTCGGAAGCATCGGGCGTATATTCGCGTACCATGGAGACGCAGAGTTCCGCAGCGTCCTTAAGGCTTTCAAAACGGCCGTCCATGGTCGCGGCGATCATGGCGGAGCCGAGACAGGCGGCTTCTTTTTCCAGTGGCACACGGACGGGAAGACCCGTGATGTCCGCCTGGAACTGGCACCAGACCGCGCTCTTCGCGCCGCCGCCGGTGGCGATGATGGCCTCTGGCTTAGAGCCTTTTTCGGCCATCTCTTCGCAGTTTTTCCGGAGCACGTAAGCCACGCCTTCCATGACCGCAGCGGCCATGTCAAAGGCGTCCGTGCCGTCCCTTAAGCCCAGGAAGGCGCCGCTCGCGTCCATGTCGAATTCGGGTGCGCTGGTGCCGACGATGTAGGGCAGGAAGAGGAGATCGTTTCTGGGGCGGCTCGCCACCACGTCATCGATCTCCCGGAAGGAATTGTTCGGCACGCAGGCGCGCTTGAACCATTCCAGCGAGACGCCGCCGGACTCCGCGACGGGCAGCATGATCCAGGTGTCCGGAAGGAAACCGTAGTGCATCGCGATGCCGCAGGACTTCGGGATGGGCTCGCGGCAGAGGGTCGCCATGGCCATGACCGTGCCGGTCGAAAGCGTGATGCCGCCCGGTGCGAGATTTCCCGTGCCGATCATGCCTGCAAAATGGTCCAGCGTGCCGACGGAGACGAAGCAGTTCTCCGAAAGTCCGAGGGCCTCTTTGTGCTGAGGGAGGAGATTCCCCGCGACGGTGAGCGGCTCACAGAGCGGCGGAAGCTGCGATTCACGGACGCCGATGGCCTGAAGCATTTCCTTCCACCAGCACTTGTTATAAATGTCGAAGTA
>DBVJ01000073.1:3344-5245 GCA_002308115.1 Lachnospiraceae bacterium UBA1267 | reverse complement strand
GCCTTCTCATAGGTCTCGGGCTCATGCCGGCGAAGCCACAGGATCTTGGTGGCCGGCCAGGTCGGAAGGACCGCCATCTGGCCGGTCTTCGCCTCGCAGACCTCATGCGGGAAAAGCTTCTCCAGTTCCGCGCATTCTTCCGTGGAACGGTCGTCCATCCAGGAGATCGCACGGCGTAAGGGCTTGCCGTCGGCGCCTAAGACCACGAGGGTTTCCGCCTGGCCCGTGAAGGCCATGCCGCGAAGTGCCTTGGTACCGGCACTCTCCATGGTGCGTTTCACCAGGGAGACGACGTCCTTGGCATAGGAGAGGGCATCGAATTCGACGACGCCGCCCTCGCGGTAATAATCCACCGGCGCGCTTTCTCTTGCGAGAAGCTTCATGTCCCGGTTATAGATGGCGCACTTGATGTTGGTGCTTCCCAGATCGATTCCTGCGTACATAATTCCTCCAAAAAGGCCGCAGCCTCAAAGAAGCTGCGGCCCGTGAATAATGGATCAGTAAATGAAGTCGATGTCCATGAGCTTGCAGAAGGCTTTGAGCTCAGGAATGAAATTGCCGTAAGCCACGATGACGTGCTGGCAGGCGACGTGTTCCGCGAACTCCTCGACCGTGCAGGAATCCGGGAAGACCTCCAGCGAGCAGAGATGCGGCGCGGGTTCGTCCCAGCCGAACTCGTTCCAGTCCGGCGGGCACTTCGCTTCGCCGGTATAGACGTGCATGTGATACTTGCCGTCCAGATAATACAGACGCGCGCAGGTCACATAGCCGGTCTTCACCGTGGAGACGTCCAGAAGCGACTGATTCAGAAGACCGAAGGCTTCCGGAGAAACCTTGACCTTGCCCTCGGTGACATTTTCCGGCACATAGTCCGGGACGCCGATCAGCATGCTGTTCTCGAAGAACTCGTAGTACTCCATGTAATGGACGGTCTGTCCGGAGAGATACTTCATGATGAGTTCGGTGACGCAGCCGGTGACGTCGTTCTCGGGGGTCGTGACGACGCCGGTCCACTTTGTAAGAAGGATGAAGACCATGGCCGGCGGGAAGCCCTCGAGCTTCTTCATGCCGTCCACGTCGATGAGGGTGATGGCCTCCCAGCCCCGCTCCTCGATCTTCATCTTCAAAGCCAGCGCGTAGCGGACGCCTTTCTCGATGACGGAATCGTCGCAGGGTTTCATGAACTCCCAGTTGTTCTTGACGTACTCGATGCCGGCTTTGACGTCCTCCTCGGAGATCTTCTCCAGGTTCCGGACCATCTCGAGCATCTCGAAAGGCTCGACTTCGACGCCCAGCTGTCCGCGCATCGAGAAGCCTTCGAACTGCGTACCGTAAAGGAGCATGTCGCGGTAGCCCATGGAACCGACGCGCGCATAGCGGAGATTCGCCCTTGCGTGGCAGGCGGTGACGTAGGCGGCGACTTTGTCGATCGGAAGCGGCTTGCCGACGATGGAATAAATGTAGGTGAACTCGTAATGCAGACCTTCGAAGGTCGGGCGGATGGCGGTCGTGCCGGCCTGATCGGCGGTGGTCACGAGACGCGTGCCGTTATACCAGCCTGCCAGTCCCCAGAGGACCATCGGAATGTGGCGGAAGGGATCGGTCACGCGGATGACGGCATGGGTGGGCACCCAGCCGGCGACGCAGACGATGAGGCAGTCCATTTCCGTGAGTGCTTTGAGTTTCTCGACGGCTGTATCAGCATACTCGTACGCCGGGTCGTCGATGACCAGGCCGCAGTCAACGGCCTCCGGCACTTTCGCGGTGAGGGCCTGGAAGGCTTCGTCGTGCTTCAGGTACAGGCGCTCGATCGGTGTGTTGATCTCGCCAAAACAGACGAATCCGACCTGATTCTCGGGTTTCTTCTTCATACAATGCTCCTTTCAGTGGGCTTTGTTTGT
>DBVJ01000073.1:0-3264 GCA_002308115.1 Lachnospiraceae bacterium UBA1267 | reverse complement strand
CCGCCCGGATGGACGACCGCGAATTCTTCCGCGCGGTACTCGGTCTCTTCGATGATGGCCGCCTGAAGCGCGTGGAAAATGATGCAGGCGGCAGTCGTGCTGGTCGTGCCCTGCATGTTGTACTTGTCCGTCTCCCGGTTGATCTTCATCCGGAGCACGACGTCCGCCGCCTTGGCAAGCGGAGATTCAACGTTCTCGGTGATGGAGATGATGGAGACTTTCTTCTTCTTGCAGATGTCCACGATGGGGAAGAGCTCCTTCGTCGCACCGCCCCTGGACAGGAAGACCATGACGTCCCCCTCCTGGAGGAAACCGGTCGCGCCGTGGACGGCTTCTGCCGGGGAAATGAAACGGGCAGGCTGCTCGATGCAGCAAAGAAGATGGGCATAATGCTGGCAGACGATGCCGGAATGGCCGCAGCCGCAGGTGCCGATCCGGGGCGCGCGGATCAGAAGATCCACGGCTTTCGCATAAGCCTCCTCGTCGAAGACCTCTTTCATTTCACGGAGACATTCGATTTCGATATCGTAAGCATTTTTAGCTGCCGAAACCGCGTTTTGATTCATGGTTATTCTCCTTTATGAGCGCCGGCCGCACCGGCACGCTATATCTGAAAACCATTATATTGCTAAGCATCTGCCTTGTCAATTGAAGAGGAGGAAAAACAGGGGCGCGGAGAGAAGTATGTTACAGTTCACATGTTTTCGTGAAGAATCACAAAACCCGGCCGGAAATACTTACTTTTGACGAAAAAATATATTATTTATTCGAAAATTTATCGAATTGTTATTTGACGGAAAGGAAAGTTGCGATTATAATAAATGTAACATCGATGATCCATGGTCGAGTACTATATTCGCAAGACGGAAGCACACCGGGGAAAGGGTGTATTCCGCCTTGTGGGGAATGAGGTATTATGGCAAATCTGAAGATCAAGGCGCCTTTCTTTGAGATCGGCCCGAAGTCTTATCTGTACGGAGACGACGTGCTGTCTCTGGCGATCGCCGCAGACGAGGCGTCCGAAGAGTTTGGCGTGGACATCATTTTCACGACCCCGGTCGTGGACATCCGCCGCGTCAAGGAGCATACGAAACACATTCACGTCTTCGCGCCGCACATGGATCCGCTCTATCCCGGGCGCGGACTTGCGGATACGCTTCCTGAGTCTCTGGTCGCGGCCGGCGCGGAAGGCGTCATGCTGAACCATTGCGAGAAGCCTCTGGACCGGGAGACCCTGGAACGCACGATGCGCCGTGCCGACGAGGTCGGCCTGACCACCATCGTGTGCGCGGATTCCTGCAAGGATGCCAGCGAGATCGCCGCGCTTCACGCGGACATCATTGTCGCGGAGCCCTCGGAACTCATCGGAACCGGCATTTCCGTCGGTCCGGAGTATGTAGAAGCCGCCACGCGTTCCGTGAAGGACGTCGCGCCGGAAACACTGGTTTTGACGGCAGCGGGCATTCATGACGGACAGGACGTGTACAACACGATCATCGCGGGAGCCGACGCCACCGGATCCAGTTCGGGCATCGCCGGCATCAAGACCGAGGAAGGCCGCAAGGCGATGATTTGGGAAATGCTTTCGGCGCTCAGGAAAGCCTGGGACGAACGGCACAAATAATCATCTGCGTGTAAGAAGCCCGGAACGCGCGGGCTCATGAAAAAACACAAGCCGGAAAGAGGCAGACAGGCGGAGAAGACCGCCCGGAAAGGGGAAAGAATGGAATTCAAAGTGTACCAGAAAGAGATCGAACTGCAGTCCAGGGGATGGATCCCCACCTTCCATGACGTATCAAAGGAGATCATGGAGATCGTGGAGGCCTCCGGCGTGAAGAACGGCACCTGCTGCATCGCTTCGCATCACACCACCTGCTCCGTCATGGTCCAGGAGTGCTCGCACGACATCGATTCATTTGATCTGGAGTTTTTACAGCATGACCTTCTCGACATCATGCGCAAACTGGTTCCGGACTTCAGGGAAGAGCATCAGTATCGCCACCCCGGCCCGATCCATGCCCAGTTCGGCCGTTATGTCAATGAGCCCGGCGACTTCACTTCCATGAACACCGACGGCCATCTTCGTTCCGTTTTCTTCGGCCGTTCCGAGACGATGACCATCAAGGACGGCAAGCTGGACGGCGGCGAGTTCGCACATATTTACTTCATCGACTGGGATCAGGTCCGTGCGCGTCACCGCCAGCTGAATGTGACCGTCATGGGCACGACCGAGGAATTCCCCGAAGGATCCAGAAAGTTCAACAACGGTGAAGTCATCAATACGCTGCATAAGTTCCTTCCGGAAGAGAAAGCGTACGACGTGCATTACACACTGCAGCAGCAGAGATAAGCTGCGGATCTGTGAAGGGGCTCCCGAAAAGGAGCCCCTGTTGCTTACAAATGGAGGATGAAGGCCAGGGAGGCGTGTATGGCAAGAGACCCGGCAGGAATGCAGGAAAGAAGAAACCGGATACTGGAAAGCCTGAAAACCGACGGCTTCGTCATGGTCGGAGCGCTTGCGAAGCACTTCGGCACCACAGAAGTGACGATCCGCTCCGACCTTCAGGCCTTGGAGCGGGAAGGCCTGCTCAGACGTATGGCAGGCGGCGCCGTCCCAAGCCGGAGCGAAGAACAGAATTCGCCCGGCGTACCCAGGCTCAACCGCTTTCAGGAGGAGAAGAAGAGGATCGCTGCTTTTGCCGCGAAGATGATCCATGACGGAGAGCGCCTCTTCATCAATTCCGGAAGCACGACCTACGCTTTTGCAGAGGCGCTCAAGGAGCACAAAGGCCTGAACATTGTCACGAATTCCATCCAGATCGCAAGACTTCTCGGCGACGTTCACAGTTTCCATGTGATCCTGATCGGCGGAGAACTCAATTCCTACGACGGATTCACCTTCGGCATAGATGCGACGGACATGCTGGCGCGCTACCGCGCTGGCTACGCAGTGCTCTCGCTGGACGGCATCAATGCGGAAAGCGGCATTTCCACGCTTCACGCGGCGGAAGTTTCCCTGAACCGGATGATGATGGATCATGCCGACCAGGTACTGTTTGTGGCGGACCACACCAAGCTCGGCCGCGGCGGCTTCTCCAATTTCGCGGTGGCCGGAAACCGTGAGATCCTGATCACCGACGACGGCGCGGACCGGAACGTGATCGCCGATCTCGAAGCCAACGGAATGACCGTGCTTGTAGCGAAAGACTGACATCTGTCCATCATTTTGGCGCCCCGCCTTACGGCCGGGCGCCTTTTTCATGC
>DBVJ01000057.1:17335-17471 GCA_002308115.1 Lachnospiraceae bacterium UBA1267 | reverse complement strand
CACGGTGAAGTTTTCAAGCAGCGCTCTGTTCATAGCGCCGCTTTCAGCTACTTCCGGAGAAGACCATCGGGTCAGATAGCAAATGAGGCCGGTGTCATAGAAATACACCTTCGGCGTCTTGATCGTGCGTTTCAGC
>DBVJ01000057.1:11019-17215 GCA_002308115.1 Lachnospiraceae bacterium UBA1267 | reverse complement strand
TGGGAGCAGCGGGCGGCAACGGCTGTGACAAAGCGGTTGAATTTCAAGGCGTCGACACTGCCGGAGAGGTCCCGCACGTCCCGCTCCACATAGGTGGAGAGATAAGAAGAATAGAAAATATTCCGATCCGGCGTCTGGCCGCTGATCAGCCCAGGCATTGATCCATTCCATAGGCGGGCAAACAACTCCGGCGTAGTAACAGGTTGGATCTGATTCTGCTCGGCAAGCAAGCGATCCAGATTTGTTGTAAAAGGTACACAAGGTGCGCCAATGATCTCCCGCTGGGACAGAGGAGACATGTGCAGTAGTGCAACTCGTCCCGCCAGCGATTCTTGTACGCCCCGCATGAGGCGGAAGATCTGCGAGCCGGTCAGCCAGAAGTCACCGGGATTGTGATGCTCGTCGATATGGATCTTGATATAAGTGAAGAGTTCCGGGGCGTACTGCACCTCATCGATGAGCACGGGCGGCCTGTGAAGCTGAAGAAACAGGGCAGGATCGTTTTTTGCCATGTCCCGCTCGGTGAGGTCATCCAGCGTTACATATTTTCGTCCGATATTCTCTTTCTCCGCAAGAGAGCGAAGCATGGTGGTTTTTCCAGCCTGACGCGGTCCGGTTACCAGGATTGCGGAGTAGGATTTGCTCAGTTCAAGGATGCGGGCTTCCATGTGCCGGCTGATATATTCCATAATGCGCCACCTTTTTCGGCTGATTTTGATTCTGGCTATATTATAGCCGAAAAACGAAGGGCAGTCAACAAAAACTTCGGCAGATTTTAGAAATTTTTACAAATCTGCCGAAAACAGATGATGTAACGATCCTCCCCTCACCTCTCTGCCTCATAAATGGGATTTCTGTCCATTCCGATACTCATCGTTCTTGTAAACCAGAAGCCTTCCCGGACGCGATCCGGGAAGTTTTCATAATGGCGTTTCATGTCGGCAGAGGCGTGTTCCCAAAGCTCTGGGGTGAGCTCATTTACCTTTTCGCGGGCAGCGGCTTCGTCTTCGGCGAGGAAGAGCGGGATCACCGGCAGGAGGTCTGCCCATTTGCCTGTGGTTTTTGGGCCGGGGAAAATGTCTTTTCCTGCGCCGTGGTTGGTGAAGGCCTGTGCATAGTAGGCACAGGTGGCTGCGAGGCGGTCGCCTTCGTGGAGATCATAGGAAGAGGCGAAGCTGTCCGGGAAGGAGAGCAGGAGCGTTCCGTCGAATTCGTCGGAGTAGACGGCGATGCGGAGCGGAGATGTGCTCATGACCATGGCGGGCTGCAGGTCGCCGTTCATGAGTTGGTCGGTGAGAAAGAAACGGTAGAGGTCGACGCGGCCTTTTTCAAGGGTTCCGTGGGCAATGATGCCGCGAAGTTCGTTGTACTTTTTCGGGGAGATTTTGATACGGGCGGGGTGCTTGGCGCCGTCTTTCTCCTGGGGCTTTGTCATGATTCTTCTCTTTATGATGGAGAAGGCGGTCAGGAAGGCAATCGTGAGGATGCCCCAGAGAATGAGTATTGCAATGCCGATACCCATGAATCGCTTTTCATCGATGGATAAGAGGATCAGGAAGGCTGCAACCAGAACGCCTGATACACCTAGATAGATGTAGGTGAATTGGTGTGACATTTTGTACTGAAGATCTGATTCGTGCCTTTTTTCATTCTCAAGGGTTTCTTTGAGACTCATCGGGTCATGCTCCTTTCGTCATACAAAAAGTCTTGCGAAGATGTGGACAACGCAAGAACTTTCATATAGATCGTACTTTAGTATATAATAAAACATAGTCCTGGGAAACAACCGTGTCAAGATGAGTTCAGTATCTTCAATCCCCCCGATAAATACTATTGGGACTCAAAAAGTGAAAAGAGTTTTCATAATGGCGTTTCATATCAGCTAACGTATATATCAAGAGTTCTACGGCTGAGTTATTCACTGAATTCACGGTTTCCACAAAATGAGTTTCGATCCCTTTTTGTCCTTTTTGATAAAACCATGTTGCATTATAATATCTAATAGAGGTTCACAGTCATTCGTCGATTATAGATCAAGTGAAAACAGAAGTTGACAAAAACCAAAGTAGCAGTATAATGAACTTACCTAAATGGTAAGTTGTATGGAGGTGATTACGTTCTGGATATTGTTTTTGAAAAAAAGAAAGTCCAAGAACTATTCGATGACATCAATGATGTTCGATATTCAAGAGGATTGATGATCAAGAAGGTGGGGAAGGATTTATCGAAAGCCATAAAGAATCGGTACAATCAAATCAAGGCTTTTTCATCTTTTTATAGTCTTCAGCAATCTCAAATCGGGAAGATAGAGTCGCTTGAAGGAGACCTTAAAGAATTGTATTCTCTTAGGCTAACTGCAAACTATCGTTTAATTATCCGACCAAAGTCGAAAGACTTGAGTCCGGAAGAACTGAAAACGTGTGACACAATCATTATTGAGGGGGTGATTGATTATCATGGCAGGGGAAAGAAACACAACTGGATTATCCCGTGATTTCATCATTCATCCGGGAGAAACAGTGGCTGAAGTGATCGAAGATCGAGGGATGACGCAGAGAGAACTGGCCATAAGAACGGGAATGACAGAGAAGCATATCAGTACAGTTATTCATGGTCAGAAAGGTATTTCTGCGGCATTTGCCAAAAAACTAGAATATGCGTTAGGAATTGAAGCTGGGTTTTGGATGAATCTTCAAGCTAATTATGAACGAGAGTTGTTTGAGTTCGAAGAAGTTAACAGCATTTCAGAAGAAGAGATTGGCGTGTTAAGAAATCTGAAGGAAGTTGTTGAAGTATATAGCTCTTTTGGTTGGATTGACAAAGAGACCAACCCTCCAGGAATGGTGGTCGATTTTCGAAGGGCATTTGGTGTGAGCAATCTCCTTGACACTCCTAAAATCCCATATGTGGCAGCATATCGTGCACAGAGTAGGAATACTGGTGTGGATCCCTATGTGCTCTTTGCGTGGCAGAGGATGTGTGAATTAATGACAAGGAATCAATATGTCGCAGATGAGGTGGATGTTGAGAAACTGAGAGAATGTATTCCGACAATCAAACAGACAATGTTTTTGCGTGCAAATCTGATACAAAAAAAGCTTTTGAAGGTTTTCTCAGAATGTGGCATAGCATTTAGAATTGTTCCACATTTCACGGGAGCACCTGTACAGGGGTTTATAAAGAAAACTGAGGGAGGGACCTTGATTCTTTGCGTAACACTTAGGCAAAAGTTCGCAGACATTTTCTGGTTTACGTTATTCCATGAGATTGCACATATACTGAACGGTGATATGAAACACGAATTTATTGATTTTGATTCTGAACCCGGTGAGATGGAGGATAAAGCCGATAAATTAGCACGCAATTTACTGATTGATGAAGAATGCTATAAGAAGTTCATCGCCACAGAAGAGTTTACTCAATCAGACAGACAAGAAACTTTTGCTAAGTCACAAAATGTGCAGGCATATATTGTTCAAGGTAGACTTATGAAAGATGGTTTAATGCCCTGGAGATCAAGGGTTAGATATGATTGGGCATAAAAAGATAACTATCGATGAAACTCTCCCTTCATTCTCGCCATTCCTCTCCGGAGGCTGAATTATGTGTGACGAATTAACCCAGACAATCACCAAAAAGAAACTCATCGCCATCCTCCGTGGCGTTTTCGGTACGGACGCGCTCGAGCTTGCGCGTGCGCTGCACGCGGGCGGAATCGATCTTCTGGAGGTCACATTTGACCAGTCCTCGGAGGAGAAGCGGGAGAGGACCATCGAAACGATACGCCTTCTCGTGGAGAATCTTGGCGGGGAAATGTGTTTCGGCGCGGGTACGGTGACGTCGGTGGAGATGGTTCGGGCCGCGCATGAAGCCGGGGCGCAGTTCATCATTTCACCGAATACGGATGAGGCGGTGATCCGTGAGACGAAAACGCTGGGGATGGTGTCCATTCCGGGGGCGCTGACGCCGACGGAGGTGTTCAATGCATCCCGGGCGGGGGCGGATTTCGTTAAGATTTTCCCGGCGGATGCGGTGGGGCCGCGGTATTTCAAGAGCCTACTGGCGCCTTTGAATCATGTAAAGCTTCTTGCGGTCGGCGGCGTGAACGCTCAAAACCTCCGGTCATTCCTGGATGCCGGCGCCGTGGGCGCGGGGATCTCGGGCGCGTTAACGAAGAGAGAGTGGATCGATGAAAAGGCCTGGGCGAAAATCACCCAGGCCGCGAGAGAATTGGTGGAGGCGGCCCGTTAAAAGGGGCCGCATCGAGAGGAAAACGGCGCGCTTCAGCGCCGTTTTTCCATAAAGTGTGCGATGCGCCGGATGCCTTCCTGGATGTTGTCCATGGCTGTGGCGAAGCAGAGACGAATGAACTGGTCACCGTAGGTGCCGAAGGCGATGCCGGGCACGACGATGACCTGTTCTTCTTGTAAGAGGGCTTTCGCAAATTCTTCACTGGTGAGGCCGGTGGAGGTGATGTCGATGAAGGCGTAGAAGGCGCCTTTCGGGGCGTAGCATTTGAGGCCTTCGATCTTGGAAAATGCGTCGACGACGTAGGCGCGGCGTTCGGCGAAGACGCGGCGCATTTCCTCCACTTTGTCCTGCGGGCCGGTGAGGGCTTCGATGGCGGCGTACTGAGCGGCCGTGTTCACGCAGGCGCAGACATTTTCCTGGAACATGATCATGTTTTTGATGAGGTCGGCCGGGCCGGCGCAGTATCCGACGCGCCAGCCGGTCATCGCGTAAGCCTTGGAAAAGCTGTTGATGACGAGGGTGCGTTCGCGCATGCCGGGCAGCGTCGCGATGCTGACGGGTTTCTCGCCTTCGTAGACGAGCTGGTCGTAGACTTCGTCGGAGAGGACCCAGAGGTCGTGCTTCTTCGCGATCTCGGCCAGGGCTTTGAGGGTCTCAAGGCCGGTGGTGCCGCCGGTGGGGTTTGAGGGCGAGTTTACGACGAAGCCCTTCGTCTTCGGGGTAATGGCCGCCTCCAGATCCGCGGGGTCGTAGGCGAAGCCGTTTTCCGGCGTGCATTTCACCCAGACGGGCTCGGCGTCGCAGAGGTAGACCATGCGGGAGTAGTTCGTGTAGCTCGGGTCGGGCAAAATGAATTCGTCCCCGCTGTCGAGAAGAACGCGCAGGGCCAAAAACAGCGCTTCCATGCCGCCGGAGGTGATCATGACTTCGGACTGAGGGTCATAGCGGAGCCCCAAAGAGCGTTCGAACTTGTCCGAGACCGCTTCCCTGAGGGGCAGGATGCCGGCGTTCTGCGTGTAGTGATGGGCGCCGTTTCTGAGCGCCGTGACGCAGGCTTCGACAATGTTGTCAGGCGTGTTGAAGTCGGGTTCGCCGACCGTAAAACTGACCACGTCCTTCATGCCCACCGCCAGATTGAACATTTTCCGGATCGGGGAGTTTGTAACCGTATGCGTGGCTTTGGAAAGTGCTTTCATGGGGGCCTCCTTATTGCTGATAATGATCCATCGCGGCGCATTATAACAGCAATCAGATCAACAATTCGTTATCTCGAAGCATAGTGAAAAACGAGGGCTTCGTCAAGGGCAACAGACAGAAACCTTGACAGTATACAATGGGGTAAAGTATATTTTTTCCAGATTGATAGAGGTTCTCGAAGCCGATGCAAAAGAAGAAACATCCTATTTTGATCATCATTCTGGCGCTCCTGGGAGCGCTGGTGCTTTCGGCTGCGCTGTCGCTGATCATTTCCCACTGGGGCCTCATGACCTCTCATTATAAGATCTCGTCCGAGAAACTGTCGGCTTCGTTCCGGGTCGTGTCGCTCGCAGACATTCATGGAACGGTCTTCGGAAAAGACAACCGACGGCTGATCCGGCGAGTGGCCAAAGAAGAGCCGGACCTGATCCTGATTCCGGGCGACCTGATCAACAAATATGACGAGGATACTTCGGACGAGGAGCGGCTGATCGCCGAGCTTGTGAAGATCGCGCCGGTCTACGTCTCGCCGGGCAATCATGAGACGGAATACGACCGGGAGCACGGACTCTCGGACGAGACAGGCGTGCTGACGCGCTATGCGCGGGCGGGCGCGACGGTGCTGAACCATAGCTATGTGGACATTGAAGTCCGAGGTCAGACCATCCGGCTCGGCGGCCAGCACGGTTATTGCGTGCCGGAACGGGTCGCGGACGGCTGGATGCTTCTGGAACTGCCCTTCCTTCAG
>DBVJ01000057.1:0-10968 GCA_002308115.1 Lachnospiraceae bacterium UBA1267 | reverse complement strand
CTGAACGGGCTGGAAGAGTGGCAGTTCGACACCGTGATCGCCGGCCACGTGCACGGCGGCCAGCTCCGCTTCCCCTGGTTCGGCAAACTCAGCAAATACAAGTTCGGTCAGGAAGACCTTCCCTTCCCCTACTGGGGCGGCCTCTGGGCGCCCGACCAGGGACGTTTCCCCGGGCGGCTCGAAGGCATTTACACTTCAAAGGACGGGCAGCGTACCCTGGCCCTCTCCCGCGGTCTTGGAAGCACCGAAAAGATTCCCCGGTTCAACAACATTCCCGAAGTCATGGTCATCGATTACGGGCCGTGAGGCAGAGATGCCCTCACCGGGTCTTGTATTTTTCGAGGGTGCTGAGGTACCAGAGGCCGGTGTCGGTGAAGTCTTCGTCCGAGAAGCCGCTGTATTTGAGGCAGGAGGAGCGGATGGCGGAGCAGGCCTCAGCGACCTTCGCCCATGCCCACATGCAGTAGGAAATGTGTTCTTCTTCGAGGAGCTCGATCCACTGGTCCGCGGAATTGATGTCTCTCGGCAGGCCGCCGCTCGCTGCGGTGCAGCCGAATTCGGAGACGAAGATCGGAAGACCGGACTGGCTGAGCTCGCGGGTCATGTCGCGGAAATTCTTGTCGTGAGTCGCGGAATAGAAGTGAAGGGTGTAGAGGACATTCTCGAAGGAGAGCGGATCGGAAGCGACCGAGTAGAGGTCTTTGGACCAGTCGGGGTTTCCGACAATGATCACGGAATCCGGGTCTTTCTCACGGATCACGGGAATGATTTCTTCGGCATACTGCTTGCAGGCCGCCCAGTCCACGCCGTTCGGCTCGTTACAGATTTCGTACAGAACATTGTCATGGTTTTTGTATAACTCCGCCATCTTGCCAAAGAAAGCTTTCGCCTGATCTTTGTAAAGATTGGGATCGCCGTCGCTCAGAATGTGCCAGTCGATGATCACGTACATATCCTGGTCTTTGGCCAGCTGGACGGCTTTTTGGATATCGGCTTCATGCCGCTCTTTGTCCCCTTTGGTGCAGTAACCGACGCTGCCCACACCGTAGGTGTACATGGCAAGCCGCACGAGGTTCACGCCGTAATCCCGCGATAATTCGACAAATGAGGCCTCGTTGATAAAGGATTCGCTGGTGATGAGTCCGTTGAAACTGACGCCCCGGAGCATGACCGGACACCCGTCCTGGTCTGACAGTCTGCCGTTTACGACCCGAAGACGCCCGGCGTTTGACGGCCGCGCGCGCCCGTCCGCATAAGTCTGCGGCCCGACCGTTTCTGCCGGTTTGTCCGTCGGCTCTTCAGGACCTTTACAGCCCAGCATGCCGGCGCCGAAAACCGAGACAAGAAGTACGACTGAAAACAATACAGAAAACAGTTTTTTCATAATGGATCCTTTCCTGTTTCCGCGTGTAACCATCATTCTTCATTACCTTGTTCCTAACATAATACTTTTTCGAAAAAAATGCTCATTTTTCTTTGAAAAATCTTCTATCTAATGTTATGATATCTGCAGCATTTTAACAACCGAAGGAGGTTCGTTGTGAAGAGAAGAGTACTAGCAATCCTTACCGCACTTGTCATGTTTATGAGTGCGGTGGGTGTTCCTACGATCACAAAAGCTCAGACGACCGGCCCCGTGTGGGAGTGGACGCGCCTGAAAGGTTCAGGCCGTTACGGTACCATGGCCGCGATCACGGATGAAGCTTATTGGCCATCTCAGGACGGCAAGGCAACACACCTCATCCTGGCGACGGGTGAGGCTTTCCCGGACGCGCTTTCCGGCGCGGCGCTGGCAGGTGTTTATGGCTGCCCGATCATTACCACAAAGCCTGACGTATTGAGGGCTGAAGCCAAGAAGGAAATCGAACGGCTAGCCTCAAAAGACGGCTGCACAGTCTACGTTCTGGGCGGTTCCGGTGCGGTTTCGGATGACGTTTTGAATGCGATCAATGAAATCGAAGGCGTTACCGCAGAGCGTATTAAAGGCTCGAACCGCGAAGCGACCGCAATCGAAGTGTACAAAAACGGTAAAGCTGCAGACAATGGATTCGCGGGAAATGACACGTTCATCCTTGCGACCAGCAAGGGCTATGCGGACACGCTTTCCATCAGCCCCTACGCCTATGCGTCCAAGACCCCGATCCTGCTGACCAAGCTGGACGGTACCCTGAGAGATTCTGTGAAGGACGTGATCCTTGATGCAGCCAATGGCTTTAAGAAGGCCATTATCGTGGGCGGCACAGGCGTGGTCACGCAGGAAACGGAAGACATATTGACAGCCGGCGGCATCGAAGTCCTCCGCCTGAAAGGCAAGAACCGTTATGCCACGAGTGCTGAGATTGTCAAATGGGAACTTGGCCTGAACACGGAAACGACGATCCAGCCCGCTGTGACCATGAAGTCCGAAGGCATGGGCGTCGCGGTCGGCGAGAACTTCCCCGACGCGCTGGCTTCCGCGAACCTCCTCGGCAAGACGAAGAGCGTCCTGCTCCTCGTGAAGAATGTCGAGGCAACCGATAAGCCGAACATTGACGAACTGATCGCGCCGTATATCGACAAAATGACCAAGGGTTACATTTTCGGCGGCACCGGCGCAGTTACCGAGGCTACTGAAGCCCTTCTGAATGCGGTGGTTCCGACGACCACCATCTACGAGACTCCCGAAGAGATTCTGACAGCGTTGTACGGCCTGGGCAGGAACGAGAAACTGTCCGATGGCCATCTGTATGAATTGGAAGGCAAGATCAAGTCTGTTGATACCCAGTACGATGCCTCTTACAACAATGTGAGTGTCACGATCGAGGTCGAAGGTTTTGAGGACAAACCGGTCCAGGCATTCCGTCTGACCGCAAAAGACGCGGAAATGTACGAGAAGCTTCCGGTCCTGAAAGCCAATGACAAGATCAAGGTCCGGGGCGTGCTGAAAGATTACAACGGCAAGAAAGAATTTGACGCGGGCTGCCTCCTCATCGCTTATGAAGAGGGCACCGAACCCGTCGTGATCTATGAGACCCCTGAAGAAATCCTCAAGGCACTGTATGCGCTGGGCGACAACGAAGTCCTTTCCGGCGGCCATGAATACGAGCTGGAAGGAAAAATCACGGCAGTCAACACCGAGTACAGCTCCCAGTTTAACAACATTACCGTCACGATGGTGGTGGAAGGCCTTGAAGAGTATCCGGTTCAGGCGTTCCGTCTGACGGCCGAAGCAACGAATGCGGAAATGTCTGCGGCGCTTAAGGTCCTGAAGCCCGGCGACACGATCAAGGTCAAAGGCGCACTGAAGAACTATGTAAATAGCAGCGGCGTTTCCACGAAGGAATTCGTAGAGAAGAGCCTCCTCATCGGATATGAAGAGGGCACCGAGCCTGTCGTGATCTACGAGACTCCCGAAGAGATTCTGAAGGCGCTGTATGCGCTGGGCGACAATGAACTCCTTTCCGGCGGCCATGAATATGAGCTGGAAGGCAAGATCACGGAAGTCAACACAGAGTACAGCTCCCAGTTTAACAACATTACCGTCACGATCGTTGTGGAAGGCCTTGAAGAGTATCCGGTTCAGGCGTTCCGTTTGACGGCCGAAGAAACGAATACGGAAATGTCTGCGGCGCTTAAGGTTCTGAAGGTGGGCGACACCATCAAGGTCAAAGGCTCGCTGAAGAACTATGTGAATAGCAGCGGTGTTTCCACGAAGGAATTCACAGAGAAGTGCCTGCTGATCGGCTATACCGAAGGCGGCGAGCAGCCTCCGAAGACCGATCAGGAAAAAGTGGAAGAGCAGGCTGCGGCGCTTGTCCTGTCCGAAGGTCCCTACACTGAAGCAACCGTCGTGACACTGCCGCTTCCGGAGCTCTATCCGGAAACCACCATCGTGTGGTCCAGTGAGTCTCCGCTTGCCGTCGTCGACGAAGCGCAGGAGAAGCTGACCATTACCCTTCCGGAAGACGAAGACAAGACCGTTCCCGTGAAGGCTGTGCTGACACTGGGCACCGGTTCCACGGAAAAGACCTTCAACCTTCAGATCAAGAAGGCGGGTTCCGAACCGGTGATCTACGAGACCGTTGAAGAAATCCTGAAGGCGCTGTATGCGCTGGGCGACAATGAAGTCCTTTCGGATGGCTATCTGTATGAGCTGGAAGGCAAGATCACGATGGTCAACAAGGCGTATGCCAACGGAGTGATCACTGTAACGATTGTCATGGAAGGCTTTGATCAGTACCCGGTACAGTGCTACAATCTGACGGCTGAAGAGAGCAATACTGAGATGTTTGCTGCGCTGGCCGTTCTGAAGAAGGGCGACACCATCAAGGTCAAGGGAAGGCTTAAAAACTATATTAATAGTTATAATAATGAATCTACAAAAGAATTCGATGAGGGCTGCCTGCTTCTTGATTACATTGCCGCTCCGGAACCCGACCCGGTAACCTGGACGAAAGTAGAATGGGATGCGGTCACGGCAGAGGATGTCATCGCGGTCACGATGTCGAAAGAGATCGATGGAGTTCGCAAGTATTGGGTCCTGCCTGGTTCAAATGGAACGGCAAGTGCACCTACAGCAGTAGAAGTCACTGTTACGGACAACAAGATCACGACCAGAGGCAGCGATGAATTTGGCTGGGTTAAGGAAGCAGTAGGGGAATCGGAAGGATACTCTCTGCGCCTGGCAACCACAACGAACCAGTATCTGCATTTCACCAAAGACGATAATAATGTCGTTCGCGTTGGGGCAGTTGAAGCGTTCCCGTTCCAGGTTACTGATTCCGGCACCAACGGAACACACCTTACAGGCACTATTTCCGGAACAAAGCGTTTTGTAGGTGTCTATATTACTAATGCGGGTGTTCCCCAGGATTGGCGTTGCTACAAACTGGGAAGCACGGGTGGGTTCCCGAACAATGTTAAGAGCCAGACTGTAGAGTTCTGGAAACTCGGCGAAGGCGGCGAACAGCCTCCGGAGAAGACCGATCAGCAGAAAGTGGAAGAGCAGGCTGCTGCGCTTGTCCTTTCCGAAGGCCCCTACGAAGAAGCGACCGTCGTGACGCTGCCGCTTCCGGAACTCTATCCGGAAACCACCATCTTGTGGTCGAGTGAGTCTCCGCTTGCCGTTGTCGACGAAGCGCAGGAAAAACTGACCATTACCCTTCCGGAAGACGAAGACAAGATCGTTCCGGTGAAAGCTGCGTTGACACTGGGCACCGGCTCCACAGAAAGGACCTTCAACCTTCAGATCAAGAAGGCGGAAGCCGCACCGGTGATCTATGAAACCGTTGAAGATATTCTGAAGGCACTGTATGCGCTTGGCGACAATGAAGTCCTTTCGGATGGCTATCTGTATGAGCTGGAAGGCAAGATCACCAAGGTCAACACTGCATTTGAAGAGGCCAATTTCCGCATTTCTGTCACGATCGTCATGGAAGGCTTTGACAATTATCCGGTCATGGCTTTCCGGCTGACAGCAGAAGATGAGGATATGAAGGCCGCTCTTCCGAATCTGAAGGTCAATGACACGATCAAAGTCAAAGGCAAACTGAAGAATTATAATGGAACCAGAGAATTCGATGCCGGCTGCCTGCTCCTTGCCTACACAGAAGGCGAAGCTGTTGTCGAAGAAGAGTACACTTGGGTAAAATCCTCCTGGGACGAGGTCAATTTCGATGAAGTCTTTGCGATTACGATGTCGAAAGACGGCTTGACCTACATCCTGACCGGCATTAATGGAAGCAGTGCAACGCCTCCTGCGAAGACCGTCACGGTTTCCGAAGACGGCCAGACAATGACGACCCTGGGCCTGGATGAGAACAGTTGGCTCAAGGAAGAAACCGAAGACGGCACCAAGTTGCGCTGGGGAGGGGAAAAAGATTTTTATCTGAACACCAAGGACAAGAACAACGAACTTCGCGTCAGCAACCGCACAGGTGATGACGTCTATTCGATCGTCAGCCTGAATACAGCCAGCAACTATCTGACCATTTCTGTTTCTGAAACGGTGACTCGTTATGTCGGTGTGTATTTTACTAACGGTGTCGCACAAGACTTCAGGACCTATAACAGCATGCATACGAACATCTCAGGCGAGACGCTTGGCATCTGGAAACTGAAAGACGACGGCGATGAGCCGCCTGTCGGCCCGGACGATGACGAGAAGCTTGAGACCGAGTATCTCAACCTGAATCTCGGATCCATTTCCGCCGGCCCCGGCGTCGTTTCGGAAGACATGACGTATCCGCTTCCTTTAGAAGGCGGAACGTATCCCGAGGTCAAGATCACCTGGGAAAGCAATAAGCCGAGTGTAGCGGTTGTTGACGGAAACCTGGTCATTACGCAGATCGACGAAGAAGTGGTGGCGGAAGTCACCGCGACGCTGACGCTGAATGGCAAGACAAGAACGAAAACCTTCACGATCACCGTGACGGCGAAAGAAGGTGGAGAAGAGCCGGAAGAGTTCACAGAGACGTTTGTTTTCTCTGAACTTTACGGAGAAACGACAACCCTTGATACAGTTCCTCTCGGGGATATTGTCCTTGCTTTCACACAAGAGACATCCAACGATGCTCCCAAGTATAATACAAGCGGGAAAGCCGTCAGGTTTTATGCAAAGAATCGCTTAGTAGTTCGTTTTGCAGAAGGAAAGGCTGGAACACTGACAAAAATAGTGATCAACTTTTCTGGTGAAAGTTATGCTAAAAAAATAACGGCAGACCACGGTGGTTATGTACTGGATGGAGCTATTGGAACCTGGACCGGAAGCGTTGCTGAAGAAGGCTTTGTAAACAGCGACACCGCACAGGCGCGAATTGCCAGTATTGTTGTGACGTATGTCTTGAATAATTAATAAGGTTTTCTAATCAGATACGGGCCGCCCTTCGGGGCGGCCCGCTTTGTTTGTCCCAAGCCTCCCTGCGTGGTATAATAAACATAGATATATAAAGGAGGTCCTTCCCATCGCTACATTTGTCATCGCAGACATCCATGGCGAGTACGACAAGTTCATGGAGATGCTGAAAAAGATCCGGCTTTCGGATCAGGATACGCTGTACATCCTCGGGGATGTGGTCGACCGCGGGCCGCATCCCGTGAGGGTGCTTCGGAAACTGATGGAGATGCCGAATGTGGTGCCGATCGTCGGAAACCATGAGCTTATGGCGATGCAGTGTCTGTCTTTCCTACGGGAGGAGATCACGGAGCACAGCGCGGCCGGTTTCGGACGCGACAAGCTTCGCCTTCTGGCGGGCTGGATCCAGAACGGCGCGGATCCGACGATGAAGGAGTTTCGGGCGCTCGACCGGGAAATGCAGTCGGAAGTGCTGGATTTTCTGGATGAGTTTCTGGCCTATGCCGAGATCACGGCCGGCGGGCGGAAGTATCTTCTCGTGCATGCGGGGCTCGGGAATTTCAGGCCTGAGAAGCGGATGGAAGATTATTCGCTGGATGAACTGGTCTGGGAACGCCCGGATTATGCCCTCCGGTATTTTGAGGACATGGAGGTGGTGAGCGGCCACACGCCCACCCAGCTCATCGAAGACAATCCGCGGCCGGGGTACATTTTCCGGGAAAACGGTCATGTCGCGATCGATTGCGGCGCCTGTTTCCGGGGCGGACGTCTCGCGTGTATCTGCCTCGAAACCGGGGAGGAGTTTTACGTCTGAAGGCGGACGGACGCAAGATCGGGCGCGGGAAAACGCTCGTAAAACAGAACTGAAACAGAGGAGAGGCTCTCTACCCGTGGTAGAGGGCCTTTTTTCGCGGTCAACTTCGTGTAGAGAGGCGGAAAATGCCTTCGTGGAGCCCTTCCACAGGGTGTTACTTGCCTTTTTGTCGAAAAAATGATATATTTTCCGCGTTCGGACAGCTTCACTCTGTCCACTTTTTTTCGAGGAGGATCATCATGAGAGTAACCGTCATCTGCGACGTTTTCGGCGAAGCCAATAATGGAACAGTGCTTGCGGCCAAGAATCTGATCACATATCTGGTGGAGAAGGGCCATACGGTCCGCATCGTGTCTCCCGACAAGAGCACCGAGGGCGAGGAGGGCTATTACGTCGTTCCGCCGCTCCATCTGGGTTTTGTCCTGGATAAAGTATTGGAAATGAACGGGGTCCAGCTTGCGAAGGCGGACAAGAGCATCCTTCGGGAAGCAATCGCCGATTCGGACGTGGTGCATCTTCTGGTGCCGTTCCCGCTGTCCTGGGCAGCGATCTCGATCGCCCGCGAGCTGGGCATCCCGATGACTGCCAGCTTCCATTGCCAGGCCGAGAATTTCACGGCGCACGTCGGTCTGATGCACGTGAAAATGGCCAACAAACTGGTCTACAAATTCTACAATGAAAAAGTCTATCAATACTGCACGCTGATCCATTATCCGACGGAGTTCATCCGGAATGATTTCGAGAGCACGATCAAGAAGACGACGCCCGGGCGTGTGATCTCGAACGGGGTCAATGACGTGTTCTTTGAAATGGCCAGAGAGCCGCGCGCGCCGCGCGATCCCAACCGGAAATTCACGATCATCTGCGTGGGGCGTTATTCCACCGAGAAGGCACAGCAGACGCTCCTCCGTGCAGTGGGCCTGTCGCGCTTTAAAAGCAGCATTCGCGTGATTCTGGCGGGCCTTGGACCGAAAGAACAGAAACTTCGGAAACTCGCGGAAAACCGCGGTTTAGACTGCCAGTTCGGCTTCTATGAGGACCGTGAGGAACTGGCACGCGAGATCCGTAATGCGGACCTCTATGTACACACCGCAGTCGCCGAACTGGAGGCGATCTCGTGCCTGGAAGCCATCGTTCTGGGCTCGGCGGCGCTGATCTGCAATTCCGAACGGAGCGCCACGCGTTTCTTCGCGGCCGACGAGCGCTGCCTCTATGAGCGCGCAAACCCGGTCGATCTTCGTGACAAGATCGATTACTTTTACATGCACCCGGAAGAAGTCGAGCGCTATCGCAAAATCTATTCCGAAAAGGCGGCCGCCTACTCGCAGAGCGACTGTATGCGCCAGATGGAGATCATGCTTGAAGATGCCATCCGCATCCAGGCTGAGCGGCGAAACGCCGAAGAGGCTCCGGCGGAAAACTGACACGAATCATGAAGACATTTTACTACGTAGACGAGCTCCGGGATGATTTCGCAGGAACGGACATCAACACGAAGAAAATCTCCGGCGGCTATCAATACCTGACCCGGAATCCCCTGAGGAAAGCTTTCTCGTGGTTTCTGCATCACATCATCGCGACACCGATCGTTTTCCTCTATAACCAGATCGGCCACGGCGAGCGGATCGTCGGCAGGAAGAAACTGAAGCCGTACCGGAAGACAGGCTATTTCATGTACGGAAATCATACACGAGCGGCCGGGGACGGATACGAGCCCTCGCTGGCTTCGTTTCCCCGGAAAGCATACATCATCGCAGGACCGGATGCGGTCTCGATCCCCGGAGTCCGGCGCATCGTCCAGGATCTCGGCGTGATCCCGCTCCCCTCCGATACGGCCTCGGCGCGGAACTTCCACGAGGCGCTCAGGGAACTCAGCGAGAAAGGCTTTCCCGTCGCGATCTATCCGGAAGCGCATATCTGGCCGTATTACACGAAGATCCGCCCCTTCCCGGACGGCTCGTTCCGCTATCCGGCGGAATTCGGAAAACCCGTTTTCACCTTCACCACGACCTACAAGAAGCGAGGCTTCTTGCCGCTTCCGCGCGCCACAGTCTATATCGACGGACCATTTTTCGCGGATCCGTCGAAAAATGTCCGCGAAAACCGGAAGGCGCTTCGTGACGTGGCTTATGAGACGATGGTACAGCGGAGCAAAGAGAGCACATTTTCAAAATATAACTATGTGAAGCTGGAAGCGCCGGCAAAGCCGCACGTCGAAAAGACGCGGAATTCTTGACACGGGGAACACTGTTTGCTAAATTAAAAGGTAGTTTACGATACAAATGGACGGCCTTTTGACCGGACAGACAGAACAGTCGGTATCATGAAGGAGGTAGATAAATGATTTGTCCGAATTGCGGTAGAGAAACCCCTGACGGAATGGCATTCTGCTTCAACTGCGGCGCGAAACTGATCGCTCCGAGCCAGGCTCCCGACGCAGCCGCCCAGGCAGCGCGTGAAGCGGAACAGGCAGCGCAGGCTCAGCGCGAAGCGGAACTCGCAGCGCAGGCACAGCGCGAGGCAGAGCTTGCAGCGCAGGCACAGCGTGAAGCCGAACTGGCAGCGCAGGCACAGCGTGAAGCTCAGGCTCAGGCACAGGCAGCGCAGGCTCAGGCTCAGGCCCAGGCTCAGCAGTTCAACCAGCAGCCCTATGCACAGCAGTATGGTCCTCAGCAGCAGTATGGCCCGCAGCAGTACGGTCCGCAACAGTATGGCCCCCAGCCGTACGCACCCCAGCCCCAGGCCCCGGCCCCGAAACAGCCGTCCGCATTTGACAAGCTTCTGACGGATGAGTCATCCTGGCTTGCGAACTTCTACAAGAAACATTACAATACGTTCCTTGCGATTTGCACGCTGATCGGAATCGCCTATACCGGCATCGTGTTCGGTCTGCTGTTTGGAAAGACCGGCTATGTCATCATCCTTCTGTTCCTGGAAGCGATGACGCTTGGCGCAGCCGTTGTCGGCCAGCTCTTCCTGTGCAAGAATAAAGCGCTTGGCTGGATCCTGACCCTTGTGGCCGGCGGCCTCAGATGGCTTACCGTTCTGATCTCAATGATCGGTTTCTATGCCGGCGCCCGCAAATATGCCCCGGCCAACACCTTCAACAGCCTCTACTCGATCTTCGCACTCATGATCCTGGGCGCACTGATCGCAGGCTCCGTGCTTGTCTTCATCAAGAACATGAAGAAGAAATAAAAAGCATTTTCAGAAGATACAAAAGCCGGCAGGACTCCGGCTGAGATATCAGAGCAAGGCGCTTAGGGATTCCCTAAGCGCCTTGTTTCATGCCGGTTTGATGCAAAAAAGGCATATGGACTGA
>DBVJ01000039.1:21993-25227 GCA_002308115.1 Lachnospiraceae bacterium UBA1267 | reverse complement strand
CGGCGATGTCTGCGTAACAGTCATAGACCGGCTCGGGTTTGATGAGCATACCTGCCCCGCCGCCGTAGGTATAGTCATCTACATGGCGGTGCCTGTCTTTGGAATACGCACGGAAATTGACTGCCTTGACTGAAATGTAGCCCGCATTCACCGCGCGGCCAAGGATGCTCTCCTTCGCCACGTTCTCAATGAGTTCGGGAAACAGGGTCATGACGTAGAAGTTCATTCAGTCCTCCAGCCCTGGCAGTACATGGATCGTCATGATTCCTTCGTCGGAATCTACGGAGAGAACGCAGTCCGGAATGACAGGAAGCAAAAGCTCCTTCCCGTCTTTCTTTTTGATGACCAGAACCGAATTTGCGCCGGTCTTCAGAACGTCCTCCACGGTTCCGACTTCCGTTCCGTCCTCGCGGACGGCCAGAAGATCCAGAAGATCCCCGATGAAATACTGTCCTTCTTTCAACGGACTGGACTGATCGCGCCGGATCAGAAGATCCGCGTTCCGGATCGTTTCCGCTTCTTCCACACTGTCGATCCCGGAAAGTTTCAGGGCGACCATGCCCTTGAGCTGTTTGACAGACTCAATGGTACGCAAAGAACGCACGCCCTCCTTCTCCAGAAGGAGCGTGCCGACTTCGCTGAAGCGGGAAATTTCATCGGTTGTCGGATAGACCCGGACCTCGCCACGAACACCGTGGGGCGAGGTCACGACCCCGATCCTCAGGAATTCTGTCCGCGCCATCCGATAGACCTCCGTGGGCCTTTTACTCGTCGATGTCCACGATCGCGTGCTTGCCGCTCCGGACTCCGGCCGCCTTGACAACGGCACGGATCGCCGTGGCCACACGCCCGTTCTTGCCGATGACCTTTCCAAGGTCCTCTTTTGCCACGTTGACGGTCACGAGCGTTCCGCGCTCGCTCTCTTCTTCCGTGACCCGGACTTCAGAAGGACGGTCCACCAGCGCTTTCACGATGGTCTCTACCAGCTCTTTCACGCTGTACCTCCTTTATTGCAGGGGTCAGCGGAGACCGGTCTGCTTCAGAAGCTTCGCGACTGTCTCGGTCGGAACGGCGCCGTTTGCAAGCCACTTCTTCGCAGCGTCTGCATCGATGCGGACGACAGAGGGTTCCTCAGAAGGATCGTAGAAGCCGATCTCTTCGATGAAACGGCCGTCTCTCGGAGAACGAACGTCCGCAGCCACGATACGGTAATACGGGTGTTTCTTCTTGCCCATTCTCTTCAGTCTCAGTTTAACCATTTTGCTTTTCCTCCAGAAAATAATAGGTGTATTTATCGCAAACGGACTTGTCCGCTTACTTCGTTTTATGGAGCGTTCAGAAGGGGAACTTCATGCGGTTGCGGCCCTTCATACTGCTCATTTTCTTCATCATCTCACGGGTCTGGTCGAACTGCTTCACCATGCGGTGAATGTCCTGGATCGGGATCCCGGAGCCGCGTGCGATGCGGTTCTTGCGGCTCAGATTCATGCAGTCCGGATGGCTTCTTTCATAAGGGGTCATCGAACGGATCATGGTGACGATGCGCTGCATCTGGTCTTCGCCTTTGTCCAGATCCACGTCTTTCATGTTGAGCCCTTTCATGCCCATGCCGGGAAGCATCTGCATGATGGAGGCCAGTCCGCCCATTTTCTTCATCTGGGTGACCTGCATGAGATAATCGTCGTAGTCGAACTTGCCTTTCTTAAGCTTCTGCTCAAGCTTTCGGGCTTCATCTTCGTCGATCTCCTTCGAGGCCTTCTCGATGAGGGAAAGGACGTCGCCCATGCCGAGGATACGGGAGGCCATGCGGTCCGGATAGAACTGTTCCAGATCGGTAAGTTTCTCACCGGTACCGGAGAACAGGATGGGTTTTCCGGTCACGGCGCGGATCGAAAGCGCCGCGCCGCCTCTGGTGTCGCCGTCCAGCTTTGTCAGGATGACGCCGTCGATGCCGATCTCCTCGTTGAACTGGGTGGAAACGTTGACCGCGTCCTGACCGGTCATGGCGTCGACGGTGAGAAGCGTGGCGTCCACCGGGACTGCCTTCTTCACGCGCACGAGCTCTTCCATCATGGAATCATCCACATGAAGACGTCCGGCGGTATCCAGAATGAGAATGTTCCGGTGTTCCTTCTTCGCGAAGGCCAGCGCTTCCTGGGCGATCCGCTCGGGTTTCACGTTCGTGCCCATCTCAAAGACCGGAACACCTGCCTTCTCGCCGTTCAGCTTCAACTGTTCGATGGCGGCGGGACGGTAAACGTCAAGCGCCGCAAGCATCGGATGACGGCCTTCCGACAGGAAACGCTTTGCCAGTTTCGCGGCCATGGTCGTCTTACCTGCGCCCTGAAGGCCGCAGAGCATCACGATGTCCACGTCCTTTCTGGGGAGTGTGAGTTCGACCGGCTCCGGTCCGAGAAGCCGTACCAGTTCTTCATGAACGATCTTCACGACCATCTGGCCCGGATTCAGGCCGTTCATGACGTCTTCGCCGACAGCCCGCTCTTCCACGGTCTTCACAAAAGACTTCACGACCTTGAAGTTGACGTCTGCTTCCAGAAGCGCCATCCGGACCTCTTTCATGGAGGAGCGGACGTCTGCTTCGGTCAGCCGGCCGTGGCTGCGAAGTTCTTTGAAAATGCGTTGAAATTTTTCAGAAAGGCTTTCAAATGCCATTTTGAATCTCCAAATATCCTCTTAAGGACGTTAGACGTTCAGCCGATGGTTTCCTGAAGCTCCCTCACGGAAGCCATGAGCTGTCCGCGCTTCTCTTCCGGAATGTCCCCGGCTTCCCGGATCTCCTCCGAGAGGTCTTCCAGAATCTTTCTCGCGTTTCTGAACTGTGCGCCCAGATGCAGCTTGTCTTCATATTCCTGAAGCGCTTCATCGCACTTTTTCACGATATCGTGGATCCCCTGGCGGGAGACGCCGAAGGCCTCTGCCGCTTCCGAAAGAGACATGTCATCAAAGACGACAGCGGAATAGATCTCACGCCTTCTGGGCGTCAGAAGCTCCCCGTAAAAATCATATAGCAATGTTCTTTCGTAGATTTCTTCCATGATATCAAAGGCGCGCCAGGCGCACCTTGGCCAGTTTAGCCGAAAGAAAGCGGGCTGTCAAGTGTTTTTTCTTGACAGCCCGCCGTTTCATGTTCCCCTTCGGAGAATATGTCCGTTATTTCTTTTTCCCCGGCTTGGTCCAGCTCATGTAATCGCAGTTCGGAACGTCGATGCAGCT
>DBVJ01000039.1:18062-21933 GCA_002308115.1 Lachnospiraceae bacterium UBA1267 | reverse complement strand
TCGATGACCGGCTTGGTGTTCCGGCATTCCGGGAATCCGGGGCATGCCAGGAACTTGCCGTGGCGGCCGTATTTGTAGACCATCTTCCGGCCGCATTTTTCGCAGACGACGTCGGAGACTTCATCTTCTACGCGCACTCTCTCCAGTTCCGCTTCCGCCGCCTTGACTTCCTTCTCAAAGCCCGGATAGAACTCTTCCATCATCGTGTGCCAGTCCAGCTTTCCTTCGGCGATCTCGTCCAGAGAAGATTCCATCTGCGCCGTAAAGCCAAGATCCACAACGTCCGGGAAGGACTTCAGCATGAGGTTGTTGACGACCTCGCCCAGTTCGGTGGTGAAAATGTTCCGGCCTTCCTTGGTGATGTAATGCTTCTGCAGAATGTTCGTGATCGTCGGCGCGTAGGTGGACGGACGGCCAAGGCCGCGCTCTTCCATTTCCCGGACCAGCGTCGCTTCCGTATAGTGCTGCGGCGGCTGGGTAAAATGCTGCTCCGGTGTGAAGCCCTCTACGCCGAGGACCTGTCCTTCCGTAAGCCGTGAGAGCGCTGCGCTGCCTTCCGAATGCTCTTTTTCATCATTCAGGACTTCCAGATAGCCCTTGAAGGTCAGTTTGGAGCTCGCGGCCGTGAACAGTTCGTCTCCACATGCGATTCTGACCGCCTGGGTCTCATAGACCGCAGACTTCATCCGGCTGGCCACAAAACGCTTCCAGATCAGCTGGTACAGACGGTACTGGTCTCTCTGGAGATCATTTTTCACCAGTTCCGGCGTGAGGTTCACGTCGGTCGGGCGGATGGCTTCATGCGCGTCCTGCGCCGTGTCTTTGTTCTTCACGGCCCCGTAGCCCACAAAACCATTTCCATAATGTTCGCGGACATAAGCCTTGCAGGAACGGTCGGCTTCGTCGGCGACGCGGGTGGAGTCGGTACGAAGGTAGGTGATCAGACCGATCGTGCCGTGGCCTGTGATGCGTACGCCTTCATACAACTGCTGCGCAAGCGTCATGGTCTTCCTGGTCGGGAAGTTCAGGAGGTTCGCGGCATCCTGCTGAAGCGTGGAAGTCGTGAACGGGTAGGGCGCGTATTTGCTTCTGGTGCCTTTACGGACTTCACGGACAATGAATTCCTTGCCGGAAAGACGCTTCTCAAGCTCCTTCACGGCCTTTTCGGAGTTCAGTTCCATCCTGACGTCCTGGTCCTTGCCGATCTTGCCGTAATAATCCGCGCTGAAACGGTCTTTTCCGGACAGAAGCTCCGCTTTGAAACTCCAGTATTCCTTCGGGATGAAAGCCTGGATCTCGGCTTCGCGGTCGCAGACCATCCGAAGCACGGCGGACTGCACGCGGCCGGCGGACAGTTTGCCTTTGACTTTCTTCCAGAGGATCGGAGACAGTTCGTAGCCGACGACGCGGTCCATGACACGCCGCGCCTGCTGCGCGTTCACCAGGTCCATGTCGATTTTCGTCGGCTCCTTCAGCGCGCTCTTCACCGCGGACTTGGTGATCTCGTTAAACTTGATGCGGCAGGCATCCTTGCCTTCCATGTCCAGCGCTTCTTTCAGATGCCATGCAATGGCCTCTCCTTCGCGGTCCGGGTCGGTCGCAAGATAAATGCGGTCGGCCTTCTTGACGGACTTCTTCAGCGAAGACAAAAGGTCGCCCTTTCCGCGGATCGTGATGTACTTTGGCTCGAATCCGTTCTTCGGATCCACGCCGAGCGTGCTCTTCGGCAGGTCACGGATGTGTCCCTGACTGGCCACGATCTCATAGCCGGAACCGAGAAATTTCTGAATGGTGTGTACTTTTGCAGGAGACTCCACGATGATGAGCTTATTCGCCATCCTGTTTCTCCTCCTTTTCTTTTTCGACTTCTTTGAGCATCAGGACGTAACGCCTGACATACATGGCAAACGAGAAAAGCATCATGACGCAGCAAAGCACGATGCTGACGACGGAAATGGTCTGGGGAAGCTGCTCCGACAGGAAAGCCTGCGGCCAGATCCTATGAAGAAGCGGCCAGATCAGATGAAGTCCCATCATGATATACAGAAGCACCGTCGTCACTTTCCCATACCATCTGGCGCCTTTGATGAGACCGGTCTTTCGGATCGTGAGAAGGGCGAAAATACCGGTCACGACCTCTTTCAATACGATCAGCAGCAACGGCACCAGCATATTGGGGAAGCGGAACACCAGGCAGAGCATCACGGCAAACTGCGTGAGTTTGTCCGCGATGGGATCCAGCGCGATGCCCAGATCCGATACCATATTGAACTTCCGGGCAATGAACCCGTCCAGAATGTCCGAAAGGCCCGACAGGACCAATACGCCGATCGCCAGCCACATCCGGTCAGGCTTGTCTTTGCTGGTCAGAAAGAAGAACATGAACACCGGGATCAGGATGATCCGTAAAAATGTCATGACGTTCGGGATGGTAAAGACCTCTCCTCTGGCGGGCGACTTCGCCGCGTCGTCGGTCATGAGATCCTTCCCCTGTTCTCCGCTGACAAGAATCGGTTCGTGTTCTCCCTCCCGAATCTCCTCTTCCGGATCTTTCATGCCTTTTTCTTTCTCAATGATCTTTGGATCTTCGTTCATGATACTGCTCCGAAACAATCCTTTCAGTTCACACGCTGCCGCGTGATTTCATACATCAGAATACCTGCCGCGACCGAGGCGTTCAGGGAATCCACAGTGCCCTTCTGGACCATGGGGATGGAAATGACCATGTCGCATTTTTCACGGACCAGTCTGGGAACGCCGTCCCCTTCTGCGCCGATGACCAGGGCGAGCGGCCCTCTTAAGTCGCAGTTTTCGGGTCTCTCCCCGTCCATGTCCGCGCACGCGGTCCACAAGCCTTCTTTTTTCAGTTTGTCCAGCGTGGCCGCAATGTTGGTGACTTCCGCCACCTTCATCCGGAACAAAGCGCCGGCTGAACTTTTCGCGACGGCAGGCGTGACGCCGGCTGCGCGGTCCTTCCGGATCACGACGCCGTGCGCGCCCAGAAGGCATGCCGTCCGGACGATCGCGCCGAAATTATGCGGATCTTCGATGCCTGAGAGCACCACGATGAACGGATCCTCTCCGTTCTCGCGTGCGTCCCGAAGCATGTCTTCGACATCGTAAAAACGATACTCGCGAAACTTTGCGACGGCGCCTTGCGGGTTCTTGGATTCCGCTAAAGACTGAAGCCGCTCGCTTTTCACGGTCTGAGGGATGACGCCTGCCTTTTCCGAAAGTGCCCGGATCTCCTCGATCTCGGCGCCGCCCAGGCCTTCCTGCAGGTACAGCGCAGTGATTCCCGCGCCTGCCCGCAAGGCTTCCAGGATCGCGTTTCTGCCTTCGATCTGAAGACCGCCCGTGTATTGTTTCCGGGGCTCGGCGGCAGTGTTTTTCCGAGGTGCGGCATTGAAGGGCGCCTTCTTCGCGGACACCGGGCGGCCGGGTTTTTGGACGGGCTTTCCGGATCGTTCCGCTTTCTTTGAATCATATCTTGTGTTTTTCATTTCAGTCTGATCCCTGCTTTCTCCGATCCCGTTTTGAAGAGATACAGGATCCGGTCATATCGGCTCAGTAGATACAGATATCCGAATACCGCTTCCAGACCGGTAGCCTTGTGATACTCTCCGCTTGAAGCGCTCCGGCTTCGTGTGCCGACGCGGGCGTTTCTCGCGCGAAGAAAAATCTTCTTCTCTTCTTCGGTAAAGATCTCCTGAAGCGCTTCGGCGATTCCGGCCTGGCTCTCGGCCCGGGCCCTTTCGCTGCATTCCTTATGGAGTTCAGCCATGGCCTTTTCCGGTCCGGAAAGCGCAATGAGGCGGTTCAGGACTTCGTAGACCGTATCGCCGATGTAAGCCAGTTCCAGCGGTTTCAC
>DBVJ01000039.1:17139-17971 GCA_002308115.1 Lachnospiraceae bacterium UBA1267 | reverse complement strand
GTTTCTTTCTTCTCTTTTCTCCGAAAGAGTCTCACGAGATCTTCTCCCAGGTCGTGCCTTCACGGCTGTCCCGAAGCGCGACGCCCTGCGCTTTCAGCATGTCGCGGATCCGGTCGGCTTCCGCAAAGTTTCTTTCCTTCTTGGCGGCGGCGCGAAGCTCGATCTGCTCTTCCACATATTTTGTGAAATCCTGATCCTCTTCCCCGGCGGTCTCTTCCTTCAACGTTCCGAGATCCAGAGAAAGCACGCGGTCGAAGTCCTTGATGAGCGCCGCTTTCGTGAAATCATCCGTCTCCGCCTTCAGAACGTCATAGAGCACTGTCAGCGCGGATGCTGTGTTGATGTCGTTTCCGATCATGTCCGAAAAGCGTGTCTGATACGCGTGGAATGCCTGCTTGTCCAGCTCGGCGCCCTCTTCTTTGCCCGCGTTCCGAAGGATCTCTTCACAACGTTTCCGAAGCTTCTTCAGCGCAGCCTGCGCATTGGAAAGCTGTTCATAGGTGAATTCCAGCGGCTTTCTGTAATGCGACATCAGGCAGAAGAAACGGTAATCCAGCGGATCGTAGCCTGCTTCCTGAAGCACGGATACCGTCAGAATGTTGCCTTTCGACTTGGACATTTTCCCGTTCCGGTCGTTCAGGTGATGGACGTGGAACCAGTAATTGCACCATTTATGGCCGAGATACGCCTCGCTCTGCGCGATCTCGTTCGTGTGATGCGGGAACATGTTGTCGACGCCGCCGCAGTGGATGTCGAGGCGTTCGCCCAGATGCTTCATGCTGATGCAGGAGCATTCGATGTGCCAGCCCGGATATCCGGTGCCCCAGGGCGA
>DBVJ01000039.1:16994-17122 GCA_002308115.1 Lachnospiraceae bacterium UBA1267 | reverse complement strand
AACCACAGGACGAAGTCGTTTTTGTTCCGCTTGTTCGGGTCTTCGGTCACGTCGTCACGGACGCCGACGAGAAGCTCTTCTTCGTTCTGGCTGCCGAACACGTAGTAATCACGAAGTCTGGACGTATC
>DBVJ01000039.1:13334-16967 GCA_002308115.1 Lachnospiraceae bacterium UBA1267 | reverse complement strand
TCCAGCAGCACTTCGATCATATGGATAAATTCATCGATGCAGTTCGTGGCAGGTTCCACGACGTCGGGGCGCTTGATGTTCAGTTTCTCGCAGTCACTGAAGAAGGCGTCCGTGTAGAACTTTGCGATCTCCATCACGGTCTTGTGCTCGCGTTTCGCGCCTTCCACCATCTTGTCCTCGCCGGTATCCGCGTCGCTGGTCAGATGTCCGACGTCCGTGATGTTCATGACGCGCTTTACGTCATATCCGAGATAACGGAGTGTCTTCTCCAGCACATCCTCTTCGATGTAGGAGCGCAGGTTTCCGATATGCGCGAAATGGTAGACGGTCGGGCCGCAGGTGTACATGGCGACCTTGCCGGGGACATTTTCATGGAATTCTTCCACTCTGCGTGTCAGTGTGTTGTAAAGCTTCATGGTGTGATCCTCTTTCATGATGATTCAATCGTTCCGTTCCTCTAAAAGAACCGCGGCATGCGAGGCGATGCCTTCCCCTCTTCCGGTGAAGCCGAGGCCTTCCTCCGTGGTGGCTTTGACACTGATGCGTTCCTCCGGGATCTTCAGGATCTCCGACAGCTTACGCCGCATCTCTTCCCGGTAAGGCGCGATCTTCGGCGCCTGAGCGATGATGATGACGTCGAGGTTTCCGATCTCGAATCCCGCTTCACGGATGCGTCGATGGACGTCCTGAAGAAGCGTCATGCTGGAAATCCCCTCGTAGGCCGGATCCTTGTCCGGATACAGTTTTCCGATGTCGCCGAGCGCCGCGGCGCCCAGCATCGCGTCCATCAGCGCATGCGCCGCGACGTCTGCGTCGGAATGGCCGAGAAGTCCCTTTTCATAAGGGATCTCCACGCCGAGAAGAATGAGTTTGCGCCCTTCCGTCAGTCTGTGTACGTCGTATCCGATGCCGATCCTCATGTGGTTCCTTCCCCTTTTCACTGCCCGTCCGATATCCGCGGGCGCCGGGATGATTTCCTGCGCCGCGGGAAATCATAACAAAAAGGAGGGCCTTCCGCAACCTCCTTTTTGAAAAAGTTTTCTTTTATTAAATAAAAAACTTCTGGAATTACCACGGTAAAACGGCCGTTTTCCCCGTCATTACAGGCGATCCGGGCTTTTTTATTTCATGAGCTTCTGAAGCGTCCCGACCAGTTCGTCCAGTTTCTCGTCATGACCTTCCGAGACATCCTCTTTGACACAGGTCCGGATGTGGTTTGCGAGCAGTACTTTGGAAAAACTGTTCAGCGCGCAGCTGGCTGCGGACACCTGGGAAATGATGTCGATACAGTAAGCGTTCTCATCGAGCATCCGCTGAATGCCGCGGATCTGTCCGGTGATCCTGGCAAGACGGTTGGTCAGGTCTTTGTATAATTCCTGTGAGCGTTCGGTCTTCCGTTCGAGGCACGCGGGACAGGCTTTCTCTTCAGCGGATGGCTGTGACTTCATATCCGGCCTCCTGAACGACAAGAGTAAGCTTTTCATCTTCCGTCTTCGGACTCACGAGCACGCGGGCGATTCCCTTCTCATGACTGACTTCCAGCACTTCCGTGTCTTTCAGTCCTTCCAATGCCTTCTTCACATGATTCTCGCAGTGATTGCACATCATGCCGGTGATCTCGAGGGTCTTCTCCACCTTTTCCTTAGACTTTCCAAACATCTTCTTTTCTCCTTTCAGACTGTTTTTTCTGTCGTGTCTTGTATCATAGATCTTCGTGAGATTGAGTCTCAGCGCGTTCATGACGACCGTAAAACTGGAAATGCTCATGGCCAGAGCGCCCAGCATCGGAGACATCGTGACGCCCAAAGGAACCAGCGCTCCTGCGGCGACCGGGATCAGTATCGTGTTGTAGATCAGCGCCCAGAACAGATTCTCCTTGATGTTCGTATAACTTCGCCGGCTCAGCCTGACAGCTGCGGCCACGTCGCGAAGGCTGGACTTCATGACGACGACGTCCGCGGCATCCCTGGCCACATCCGTTCCGGTGCCGACGGCGATTCCGATATCAGCCCTTGTGAGCGCAGGCGCGTCGTTGATGCCGTCGCCGACCATCAGGACCTTTCCATCTTTCTGAAGCGTACGGATGACGGCTTCCTTGCCCTCCGGACGTACCCCGGCGATCACACGGTCCACGCCTGAGAGCCGCCCGACCGCAGCCGCAGTGCGTTCATTGTCTCCGGTCAGCATGACGGTCTGAAGCCCCATGTTCCGAAGTTCCCGGATGGCTTCTTCGGAGTCTTCCCGTATCGTATCCGCCACGCCGATGATGCCAAGCGGCCGATCGGGCAGGACAAAGTACAGCGGGGTCTTTCCTTCTTCGGAAAGTGCCAGGCCGCGTGCGCGCATTTCTTCCGGGATCTCCGTCGCTTCAGACACGAATTCGATATTGCCGCCGAAGATCTCTTCTCCATGCAGGATGCCTTTGAGGCCGCGGCCGGCAATGACCGAAAAAGCCTGCACTTCTTCCATTTTGATCTCCTGCTTCAAGGCGTGGTCCACTACCGCGCCGGCCAGCGGATGCTCGCTCATTTTCTCGAGAGAAGCCGCTCCGCGCAGGAATTCTTCCGGGGAAATGCCTTCCCACGGAATTACGTCCGTGACCGAGGGCTCCCCTTTGGTGATGGTTCCGGTCTTGTCAAGCGCCACAGTACGGATCCTGCCGGTCTCCTGAAGCGCTTCCGCAGTCTTAAACAGAATACCGTTTCTCGCGCCGACGCCGCTTCCCACCATGATGGAGACGGGCGTTGCAAGTCCCAGCGCGCAGGGGCAGCTTACGACCAGCACGCTGATCCCTCTCTGAAGCGCAAATCCGAAATCGCCCCGGATGATGAGCCAGACGATGAAGGTCACCAGCGCGATCCCGATCACGACGGGCACGAACACGCCCGAAACTTTGTCCGCCAGTTTCTGCACCGGCGCCTTGGTGGCAGCCGCATCGCTGACCATGGCGATGATCTTCGCCAAGGTGCTGTCCTCTCCGACTCTCGTCGCCCGGACGGTCAGGAAACCGGATTCATTTAACGTGGCGGAAGCGACCGTGTCGCCTTCTTTCTTATCCACCGGAAGGCTCTCCCCGGTCAGTGCGGATTCATTGACCGCAGAGCTTCCCTTTACCACAATGCCGTCCACCGGAATGTTTTCCCCGGGACGCACCACAAAGAGGTCTCCGGGACGCACGGCGTCGACGGGCACGACCGTCTCCTCGCCGTCTTTCAGGATCGTCGCCGTTTCAGGCGCAAGTTTCATCAGGCTCTTGAGCGCGTCGGTCGTTCTGCCCTTGGAGTAGGATTCCAGCGTCTTTCCGACCGTGATCAGAACCAGGATCATGGCGGCAGACTCAAAATAGAACTCCATCATGTACCGGGAGACAGCCTCCTGGTCTCCCCGAAGAACCGCGCCGGTCATCAAGAACAGGATCACGGTGGAATAGACAAATGAAGCCGCGGACCCGATGGCGATCAGGCTGTCCATGTTCGGCGAGCGGTGCCACAAGGCCTTGAAGCCGCTCACGAAGAACTGCTGGTTGATCACCAGAACGATCGCGGACAGCAGAAGTTCGAGAAGGCCCATCGCCACATGATTGTCCTTAAAGAATGCCGGCAGCGGCCAGCCCCACATCATATGTCCCATTGA
>DBVJ01000039.1:3441-13284 GCA_002308115.1 Lachnospiraceae bacterium UBA1267 | reverse complement strand
GTTGTCCGGTCACGAAGCGCCTCTTCATCCCGGGAAAGCTTCTCGGAATAATGGTTCTCGCGCGCTGACAAGTTCTGGTCCGTGCCGGTCTTTTGGGCTATCGTTCCTTGAGGCGTTGCGCCATAGCCGGCATCTTCCACCGCACGGCAGATCTCTTCCGGGGAAGCAGTCCCTTCCACGGCGAGGGTATTGGTCAGAAGGCTCACATTTGCCTCCCGTACGCCCGGAAGCTTTGAGACCGCTTTCTCCACTCTCGCCTGACACGCCGCACAGGACATCCCCGTGACTGTATATTTCTCCATACAGGAAAAACCTCGCTTTCGGCAGGTGCATACCCTTAGGGGTATCCTGCTGTGCTCAGCATAATACCCTATAGGGGTATCTGTCAAGCCCTCTGCAGACCTTTTTTTTCACCCGGTAGCAAACAAAAAGCGCCCGGCCATAAGGCGGGGCGCTGTATCAGACAAGGGATAATCATGCGGTCACGGCGGCTATGACAATGGCCAGGACCCCGAGAATGATCCGGTAGACCGCGAACACATTTGTACTGCGTCTCTTCAACATGTGAAGACAAGGCCTCGTCAATGTGAACGAAATGATGGCCGCGCCTGCGAAAGCCGCAAGGAGAGAGAAAGCTCTGGGTCCGGTCAGCGGAACACGGTCGATGGCAAAGTAACGGACCGCACGGAGTACGGCAAGCACGATTGCCTGCGGCACCGCCGCATAGAAAGAAAACTCCGCTGCCACATAGCGGCTTGCCGAGAACAGAAGCGTGCCGATAAGGATCATTTCAACAGTTCCCGCGCCTGAAAGTACCGCGCAGGCTCCGAACAGTCCCAGAAACAGCACTGTCCGCCAGGACAGCTGGGACATCCTCAGCACATCCGCCTCTTTGTTTTTGATCTTCCGTTCCGCGATCAGCATGAAGATTCCGTACAGGATCAGAACCGTCGCTGCCATAAAGGGGCTCATGAGAACCTTTTCGGTAAACCGGGGAAGCAGGAGTTCAAACACTGCCTCAAGTACCGTAAACGGCACGCCGGAGAGGAACATCTTGCCGACCAGATCTTTCGTGTTTCTCTTCTGGTCCTCTGTCTTGTACTGGGAAAACACATTCAGTTTGTTGAAGAAAGTGAAAACCAGCGCGAAAGCAGAGCCCAGTCCCGCGGCCGCGTAACACAGCATCAGAAAACGGTCGTCATACAGAGATGTGTTTCCAAACAGTTTATTCAGAAGGATCGCATGTGCGCTGTCCGAGACGGGCAGCCAGCGTGCGGCCCCTGAAAAGAGACCTGTCAGAATCATGCGAATGTAATCCACAAATGTCATAAACAATACTCCTGCCGTCCCCCGGAGGGAACTTTTCCAGGCATCACAAAGACCAGTCGATGGGTTCCTCTCCCTGTGCCTCAAGCCATGCGTTGGCTTTGGAGAAGGGTCTGCTTCCGAAGAATCCGCGGTATGCGGAAAGCGGCGAAGGATGGGGCGAACGGATCACGAGCCGTTTCGGGTTCGTGATGAGCATCGACTTGTCCTGTGCGCTCTTGCCCCAGAGGATGAATACGATCGGCCGGTCGACGGTATCCACCGCGCGGATGGCCGCGTCCGTGAAACTCTGCCAGCCAAAGCCCGCGTGCGAAAACGCCCTGTGCGCCCGGACCGTGAGGACCGAGTTCAGAAGCAGCACGCCTCTCTCCGCCCAGGGCCTCAGATCTCCGCTCTTCGGGATCGGGCAGCCGATGTCGTCATGCAGCTCCTGAAAAATGTTCACCAGAGAGGGCGGGATCTCCACGCCTTCCGGCACGGAAAACGCCAGTCCTTCCGCCTGTCCCGGTTCATGATACGGATCCTGTCCAAGGATGACCGCTTTCACATTTTCCAGAGGCGTCAGATGAAACGCGGTATAGATCTGGGAGGCGGGCGGATAGACCGTGGAGTTCTTGTACGCGTCCACGACGTTCCGGTATAGATCCCGATAGTAGGGCTTCGCAAATTCCTCCCGAAGCGCTGCCTCCCAGCCGCCTGTGAGTCCTGCCATCTTCTGCCTCCTTATGCCTCTTTGGGCGCCTCTTCCTTGTCCTCAAAAAAAACCGGAAGTTCAAACCAGAACACGACGCCGTCCGGACGGTTATAGACGCCGTATGCCTCATGATGGGCTTCCATGATGGCCCGTACGATCGAGAGGCCGATGCCCGATCCGCCGTATTCACGCGTCCTTGCCTTGTCTACTTTATAGAACTTGATCCAGATTTTGTCGAGTTCGTCCGCAGGGATCTGTTCTCCCGTATTAAACACGGAGACCCTGCACTTTTCGTGCAGATCTTCCAGCGTCAGCACGATGTTGTTCGGATCTTTGAGATGGTTGAACGCGTTGGACAGATAATTCGTCAGAACCTCTTCGATCTCAAAAGCGTCTCCGGAAACCATCAGATCTTTTGCACCTTCGATGGTTACATGCGCCCCGCTTTCCAGGATCTGTTTCTGGAAAGTCTGAACAATGTCCTCCGCCATTTCCGAAATGGAGAACGGGGCGATGGTCATTTCAGCGCTGCCGAACTCCAGCTGATTCAGTGTGGTGAGTTTCCGGACCATTCGGTTCATCCGCTCGGATTCGTCCGTGATGACGTCCAGATAATAATCAAAGGATTCCGGGTCGTCTTTCACGTCCCGGAGTCCTTCGGCATAGCCCTGGATCAGCGCGATCGGGGTCTTCAGTTCGTGAGAAACGTTCGAGATGAAGTCTTTGCGCATCTCGTCGACGTGTTCTTTCTCCTCCAGTTCCCGCTCCAGCTGCTCATTGGTCACTTTGAGTTCATCGTAGGAAACTGCCAGCCGTTCGGACAAAGCGTTCATGTTCCGTCCGAGTTCCCCGATCTCATCCGAGTAATCGCCTTCATAACGGGCGGAGAAATCCAGATCCGTCATTTTCCGGGAGATCTCCGTCAGCTGACGGATGGGTTTCGTGATCCGGTTCGTGCAAAGGAAGACGGCCAGACCGCCGAGGATCAGAAGGACGATCGAGGAGATCACGAAAAGATTGCCGTTTCCCTGGGCCATGATCTCAATGTTCATGAGCGGCATGGAAATGATGAAGGCCTTCCGGGCGCCGTTCCGGTCCGTCAGGAAGCCGTAGCATTCATAGTACCGGCCGCCCGATTCCAGACGGACTTCCTGCAGCGTATAGTCCTCTCCCTTGTCCAGGATCCGGATCCCTTCCGTGGATGGATTGATCAGGTTCTCCATGAGCCGTCTCAGAAGGAACTCTTCTTCCTGCGGCGAGATGAAGGTCCTCGTCAGCACGGTGAAGGTCCAGTCCGCGTCGCCCTGAACGGCCACATTTGGCGTCGCGGCGCCCCGGATGGAGCCGATGGCCCGTTCAAAGGCTTCCGGGCTTTCCTCTCCGCTCTTTTCAAACGCAATCAGCACTTCATAGGTCTTTTTGACCGTGTCGCGGTTCCGGCGGGTGAGAATGGCATTCCAATAGACCCGGCTCATCACAAGGAAAGCCAGGATGATCGCCACCATGACTCCGATGAAAATGAACAGGATCCGCCAGCGGATCGAAAGACCTTGCTTCACGCTTCCGGCACCTCAAATTTGTATCCGATGCCCCAGACGGTCCGGATGTACGAACCCTTGGCGCCCATCTTGCTCCGGAGTTTCTTCACGTGCGTGTCGATGGTGCGGGCATCTCCGTAATAATCATAGTTCCAGACATTGTTCAGGATCTTCTCTCTGGACAGCGCAATGCCGCGGTTTTCGATGAAATAGGTCAGAAGTTCGAATTCCTTGAACGAGAAGTCCTTGAGCTCTCCGTCGATGGTCACGGTGTGCGCCTGCTTGTCGATCTCGATGCCGCCGACCGACAGTTTGTCTTCGCTGACCACGTTGTAGCGCTTTAAGAGCGCTTCAACACGCGCCACCAGCACCCGGGGCGAGAAAGGCTTCGGAATATAGTCGTCCACACCCGCAGAGAAGCCCATCAGCTCGTCGCGTTCTTCTCCTTTGGCCGTGAGCATGATGATCGGCACCTGCGAATACTGACGGATCTCTTTGGCGACGCCATAGCCGTCCAGCCGGGGCATCATGACGTCCAGAATAATGAGGGCGATGTCTTTGTCCGTGAAGAATTTTTCCAGCGCCTCTTCACCGTCTGCCGCCTCGATGGTCTTGTAGCCGCTTCTCACCAGAAAGTCCGAGACCAGTTTGCGCATACGTGCTTCGTCATCCACGACCAGGATCTTCAGTGCATCCATTTTCTTCCTCCAACATGGGGTTTCAGTGTTTCATAAAGCCCGGGAACACGCTTTACTTCTGGAACGACGCGCGTTTTCTGAGTCTCGGATCCAGGATCTTCTTCCGGATCCGGATATGTTTCGGGGTGATCTCCAGAAGTTCGTCCGTATCGATGAAATCCATGGCCTGTTCCAGGCTCATGATCTTCGGCGCCACGAGGTGCAGCGCGTCATCCGAGCCCGAAGCACGCGTATTGGTCAGCTTCTTGGTCTTGCAGACGTTGACTTCCACGTCCTCCGCATGGCCGGTCTCGCCGATGACCTCGCCCTGATAGACGCGTTCGCCGGCGCCGATGAACAGCGTGCCTCTCTCCTGCGCATTGAAAAGACCGTAGGTGATGGATTCACCCGTCTCGAAAGCGATGATCGATCCCTGATGACGATAGTTCATATCGCCTTTATAAAGATCATAGCCGTCGAAAATGGTATTCATGATGCCGTTGCCCTTGGTATCGGTCATGAAATCGTTCCGGTAGCCGATCAGGCCGCGGGAAGGAATCAGAAACTCCAGTCTGGTATAACCCTGGGCGCCGTTTCCCATTGACGTCAGTTCGCCTTTCCGGACCGCAAGCTTCTGGATGACCGTTCCGGCGAATTCTTCCGGAACGTCCACGAACACCTGCTCCATCGGCTCCATTTTTCTGCCCCGTTCGTCAAAGCGGAAAATGACTTCCGGCTTGGACACGGCGAATTCAAAGCCTTCCCGGCGCATGTTTTCAATGAGGACGGACAGATGCAGCTCGCCGCGTCCGGAAACCTTGAAGCAGTCCGTGGACTCGGTCTCTTCCACGCGAAGGGAGACGTCGGTGTTCAGTTCCCGCATCAGGCGGTCACGGATGTGGCGGCTGGTCACATATTTGCCTTCGGTCCCTGCGAGCGGGGAGTCATTGACCATGAAATTCATGGAGATCGTCGGCTCGGAGATCTTCTGGAACGGAATGGGTTCGGGATCCAGCGGGCTTAAAATGGTATCGCCGATCTGAACGTCCGAGATGCCGGACACCGCCACGATGTTGCCAAAGTCCGCGGTTTTGATCTCTTCCTTCCTGAGACCGTCAAATATATACAGTTTCGAGATCCGGATGCGCTCTTTCTTGGAAAGGTCGTGCGCATTCATGAGCAGGCACTCTTCGTTGACGGAAAGCGAACCGTTCTCGATGCGGCCGACACCGATCCGCCCGACGTATTCATTGTAATCGATGGTGGAAATGAGCAGTTTCACGGGCGCGTCCGGGTCGCCTTCCGGCGCCGGGATGCCTGAGAGGATCGCTTCGAAAAGCGGCTGCATGCTCTTGGGCTCGTCTTCCAGATTTTCAAGCGCGTATCCGCCTTTTGCGGACGCGAACACGAACGGCGCGTCCAGCTGCTTCTCGTTGGCGCCCAGGTCCATGAGAAGTTCCAGCACTTCGTCCACGACCTCCTCCGGACGTGCGCCGGGGCGGTCGATCTTGTTGACACAGACGACCAGGGAAAGGTCCAGTTCCAGCGCCTTTCTCAAAACGAAGCGTGTCTGTGGCATCGGCCCTTCAAAGGCGTCCACGACCAGGATGATGCCGTTGACCATCTTCAGAACGCGTTCGACTTCGCCGCCGAAGTCCGCGTGGCCGGGGGTATCGATGATGTTGATCTTGGTGTCCTTATAGGTCACCGCGGTGTTCTTAGAAAGGATCGTGATCCCGCGCTCTCTTTCGATCGCATTGGAATCCATGACACGGTCCATCACTTCCTGATTTTCGCGGAAAATGCCGCTCTGCCTGAGAAGGCAGTCCACCAGTGTCGTTTTGCCGTGGTCTACATGGGCGACGATCGCCACGTTCCGGATGTTTTCTTTCTTCATACAGTTTGATGATCCTTATTCTCTGGTTAATATGATGAAAAGCCCCGGGAGGCTTCCATTTGTCTAAATGAGCACAGCCTTGCCTTCCGCTTCCGCATATAAGACGCAGCCCTCCGCCTCGATTCCGGCCCTGCCCTGTGTCAGGTCCGAAAGTGTTCTTCTGAACTGCTCCGACTCAGAAGAACTGTCCTCACAGCCGTCATCGCATCCACCGGAAGGGATGAGGACGTGAAGCGTCACGCGCTCCCCGTATTCCGCCTCCGCCGGGAGAATGGTCCTTTCATCCAGGAATCTCCGGATGCGGTTGTGATCTTCATACGAGACACTGATCCGAAGGCGCTCCGCTGCCCGGACGTCCGCCGGCATCGCGTTCGCGAGTCCGTCTTTCGCAGCTTTCGAGTAGGCGCGGGTGAGACCGCCGGTTCCCAGAAGCGTGCCGCCGAAGTACCGGGTGACGACGATCAGCGTGTCGGTCACGTCTTCTCCGTCCAGCACCTGGAGGATCGGCGCGCCGGCTGTCTTCTGAGGCTCCCCGTCGTCCGAGCATCGTTTCTTCAGCCGGTCCCGGCCGAGAACGTAGGCAAAGCAATGATGTCTGGCTTCATAATGGATCTTCCGGATCTCCTGAAGGTGCCAGAGGACGTCGTCCTCCGTGTTCACCCGGAACACGTTCGCGATGAACCTCGACTTCTTTTCTTCATAGTAGCCCTCCGCGTCGCGGAGGACGGTCCTCATGATCCTATCCATGACAACACTTGAATATATCATAAACAGACAATTGCCGCAACCGTCTCCACGTATGGACTTCCCGCATTATTTGTGGTAAAATAAGCAGTCTTAACAGGAGGTCTTTCATGAACTACGGAAAGCGTGAAGTCCGCGAAAAACTGGAACGTACAGGCTCCTACGAAGTGCGGCAGAGGAACAGGTTTCTCATGTTCCTCGTGGTGCTCGGCGTGGGCTTTGTCGTCGGCGCGGCTGTCATCGCGGCCTCAGTCGCCGTCGGCGCCTACAGACAGATCCTCCGGGATACGCCCGCGATCCGTTCGATCGGGGATCTGGAACCCAAGGAGAACAAGAGCATCATCTACGCTTCGGACGGCAGCATCATGCAGGAACTGGTCGTCTCGGGGTCGAACCGCATCAACGTTTCCTATGACGAGATCCCGAAAGACCTGATCAATGCAGTAGTCGCCATTGAAGACGCGCGTTTCTTCGAGCATCAGGGCGTCGACGTCAAAGGCGTGTTCCGCGCCATTTTTGTCGGCCTGACCAAAGGGTCCCTCTCGGAAGGCGCCTCCACGATCACACAGCAGCTGATCAAGAACAATGTCTATGGCGGCGGTTTCGAAACCAACATGGGCGACCGGATCACCCGTAAGTTCCAGGAACAGTATCTCGCGCTCCAGCTGGAACAGCGGGTCGACAAAAAGACCATTCTGGAATATTATCTGAACACCATCAATTTCGGCGCGAACTCGCTGGGTGTGGAAGTGGCCGCGCAGCGGTACTTCGGAAAGCACGTGACCGCCCTTAACCTGGCGGAATGCGCAGTCATCGCCGCAACGACTTCCAGCCCCACCCGTTATAACCCGATCACCCATCCGGATTCCAATCAGATCCGGCGGCTGATCGTCCTCGACAAGATGCTGGAGTCCGGCTTCATCACGGAAGAACAGCGGAACGAAGCCGCAAGCGAAGACGTGTATCAGCGCATCCAGGCGACAGCGGAAGCCTACACCGGCCAGCATGCCTTCTCCTACTTTACCGACGCGGTCTTCGAGGACGTTCTGGAAACGCTTCAGAAGGAACTGGGCTACACGGAGAGCCAGGCCTACAGCGTCATGTACAACGGCGGCCTCAGGATCTACACGACCGAAGTGCCTTCGATCCAGAACATCATCGACGACGAAGTCAACAACGACGCCAACTATTTCTCCAGAGGCGCGGACGGCCTGACGAATTACGTCCTTCAGTATTCGCTTTCCTACACGCTCGGCATCCGCACTTCCGGCGGCACTGAATACTATTACAACGAAACAGCGCTTCAGAACTATTTCCGGGACAAGCTCGGACGGACCGATTTCACGCTGATCTTCGATACCCTGGACAGCCTGAACGAAGCCGTTCAGATTTTCCGTAACTACATCCTAAACGAAACGCAAGGCGAAGTCATTGCCGAGAATGTCACCACGACCATGGAGCCTCAGGCCTCCGTCATCGTGGTCGATCAGAAGACCGGCTATGTCCTGGGTGTCTCCGGCGGCCGCGGCAACAAGGACGAAATGGGTTCGCGTGTTCTGAACCGCGCCACCCAGTCCACCCGTCAGCCCGGTTCGACTTTCAAGATCCTGACGACCTACGCGCCTGCCATCGATCTGAAAGGCGCGACCCTGGGAAGCACCTATTATGATTCCCAGCTTCTTCTCGACGGCCGTCCGGTCCGCAACTGGTGGGGGGACACCTATCTTGGTTACTCCAATATCCGTCAAGCCATCATGGCCTCGATGAACATCATTGCCATCCGCTGCATGGAGAATACGGTCACGGAATCCCTTGCCTATGACTACGTGCGTTCCTTCGGCATCTCCACCCTCATTCCGCAGGACAAGTCCCCTGTTCTTGCGATCGGCGGCATCACCTACGGCGTGACGAATCTGGAACTGACCGGCGCGTACGCGGCCATCGCCAACATGGGTGTTTATAACGAACCCATTTTCTGGACCCGCGTCACCGATTCGGAAGGCAACGTCATCCTGACCAACAAACAGGCTCAGAAGGCTGTGATCCGGGAAGAGACCGCGAAGCTTCTGACAAGCGCCATGGAAGACGTCATCACACCGCAATGGATGGCCTTCCCCAGAGAGGGCGTCGGCGCGACCAACACCTCGCTCGCGATCGAAGGCATGCATGTAGCCGGTAAATCCGGTACCACAAACGACGTAAACGACCTCTGGTTCGTCGGCTTCTCCCCGTATTACACACTGGGCGTCTGGAGCGGCTACGACTCCGGAAGCGTCCTGGGCGACGGCTGGAACACGCATCGTTATCTCTGGAGAAACATCATGATGCGGATCTCCGAAGGCCAGGTGGACCGCGAATTCGACTACTCCGGTCTGGTCAAGGCGAAGATCTGTTCAAAGTCCGGTCTTCTGGCCCGTGAAGGCGTCTGTGACAAATGCGGCGACGAAGACTGCCATATTTACGAGGAGTATTTTTCTCCGAACACTGTGCCGACCGAATACTGCAACCGTCACGCGGAGTTCTCCATCTGCACCGTCAGCGGCAAACTGGCCTCGCCCTACTGCCCTCTTGGATACACCACGAAGAAAGTCTATATGACGCTCGGGCCGATAGAAGCAACCGACAATACGCCCACCGGCGATCTGGAGTTCATCGTGCCGGAAAACATCAGAAACATCTACTGCCCGGTACATTACAAGGATTGGGAGAAAGAAACCGAAGCGCCTACCGAGGACACGACTGAAGAACAGACGGATCCGGAAACGGACAGCGGCGGCTGAGGCCTCGATCCGTAGAATAAGCGCCCCGGAAATAACCGGGGCGCTTTTCATGTCAGATGAAATCTTCGAACACCAGATTTGCGAGATCCAGGCCTTTTTTCGTCAGCCGGATGCCGAAGTTTCCGGCCTCATCCCGCGAAGCGCTTTGAAAGGATTCCAGAAGTCCCGTGGAAATGTTCTTCCGTAT
>DBVJ01000039.1:3249-3427 GCA_002308115.1 Lachnospiraceae bacterium UBA1267 | reverse complement strand
GCCTCTCTGAGAGATCTGCCGAAACGCGCGCGGAATTCCGCGTCGCTTACCCCCTCCGTCATGCGAAGTTTCAGGATCATGTATTCCCGCATCAGATCCTCCTCCGTGAGTCTCTCCTGTTCTTCATACGCGCAGGACAGATACGCGAGGTCAGACACATTTTTATAACGGAGCATGA
>DBVJ01000039.1:646-3208 GCA_002308115.1 Lachnospiraceae bacterium UBA1267 | reverse complement strand
TCCAGTAACCGATGTTGTGGCGGCACTCATGACCGGGCTTTGCATAATTTGAGATCTCGTAACGGCGATAGCCCGCCCGGGAAAGAATCGCTTCGGTCCGTTCGTACATGGCCCGCTCAGTCTCCTCATCCGGGAGTTCTTCTTTTCGCGGTCCCAAAGGGCCGTAAAGCGTGTAAAAAGGGGTGTTTTCCGCGATGATGAGCGAATAGACTGAAATGTGTCCGGGATCAAGCGCAAGCACCTTTAAGAGCCCTTTTTCGAAGTTCTCCAGTGTGTCCCCCGGAAGTCCGGATATCAGATCGACATTCAGCTTCGTAAAGCCTGCGGCCCTGGCGAGTGCTAAGGATTCCAGAAAAGCCTGATAGTCATGGATCCGCCCGATCTTCCGAAGGAGACGGTCGTCGGCGCTCTGAAGGCCCAGGCTCAGACGGTTCACGCCCGCTTCCCGATAGATCCGGCACTTCTCCTTCGTAAGGCTCCCCGGATTGGCTTCCATCGTGATCTCCGCGTCCGGGAGTATCTCGAAGCGGTCCCGAAGGAGTTCCAGTATGAACGCGATCTCTTCGGCCGGCACATAGGAAGGCGTGCCGCCACCAATAAACACGGAAGAGACCCGGAGTCTCTTCGCTCCGTCCCCGGTCGATACGGGGCGGGCAAAGGGATTCTCACGGATCTCCTCACGAAGATCTTCAAAGTATTTCCTGACGGCAGATTCGCCGGCCGGTCCGGAGTAAAAGTCACAGTACCCGCATTTTCGCGGGCAGAAAGGCACATGAACGTAGATCATGAACGGCGCAGGCCGTGCCTCACAATACCCGCTCATTTGTCGTCCAGTTTGAGGACGGACATGAATGCCGCCTGCGGGATCTCCACATTTCCGAAGGTCCGCATGCGCTTCTTGCCTTCCTTCTGCTTCTCAAGAAGCTTCTTCTTACGGGTAATGTCGCCGCCGTAGCATTTGGCGAGAACGTCCTTTCGGACCGCTTTCACCGTTTCACGGGCGATGATCTTCGCACCGATGGCTGCCTGGATCGGGATCTCAAACTGATGACGCGGGATCTCCTCTTTCAGTTTCTCGCACATCCTGCGGCCGCGCTCATAGGCGTTGCCGGAGAAGACGATGAAAGACAGCGCATCGATCTCCTCGTGATTCACCAGAATGTCCAGTTTCACGAGATCGGTCTTCTGATATCCCTTCAGTTCGTAATCGAAGGACGCGTAGCCCCTTGAGCGGCTCTTCAATGCATCGTAGAAATCGTAAATGATCTCGTTGAGCGGGAGTTCATAACGTAAGATCGCCCGGCTCTGCTCGATGTATTCGACACCGATGTACGTACCGCGGCGCTCCTGGCACAGCGACATGATCGGTCCGATGTATTCCTTGGTCACGATGATCTCCGCACTGACGACGGGTTCTTCCATATGCTCGATCTCAGCCGCAGGCGGAAGGTTGTGCGGATTCGTCAGCTCGATCATTTCCCCGTTTGTCTTGTACACACGGTAAACGACCGACGGTGCGGTGGTCACGAGATCCAGATTGTACTCGCGCTCCAGCCGTTCCTCGATGATTTCAAGGTGAAGAAGCCCCAGAAAGCCGCAGCGGAAACCGAAGCCCAGCGCCACAGAGGTCTCAGGCTCGTAGAACAGGGAAGCGTCGTTCAGTTTCAGCTTCTCCAGCGCATCCCTGAGGTCTGTGTAATGCGCGCCGTCCGCAGGATACATGCCGCAGTAGACCATCGGAAGGACTTTTTTGTAGCCCGGAAGGGGCTCTTTGGCAGGGTTGTCCATCCGGGTGACCGTATCGCCCACACGGGTGTCCTGCACATTTTTGATGGAAGCGGTGAAATAACCGACCATGCCCGCTGACAGCCCTTCCTCATTCGGAATGAACCGTCCCGCGCCGAAGATGCCGGTCTCGACGACTTCGAACTGCGCGCCGGTGGCCATCATTTTAACCGTATCATGGGGCTTAAGCGTGCCGTCCATCACACGGATAAAGACGATGACTCCGCGATAAGAGTCGTATTTGGAGTCGAAAATGAGTGCCTTGAGCGGGGCTTCGTCATCCCCTTTCGGAGCCGGAAGCTGATGGACGATCGCTTCCAGAACGTCCACGACGTTCTCGCCTGTTTTGGCAGAGATCCGCGGGCAGTCCATGGCCTCCAGGCCGATGACGTCCTCGATCTCATGCGCGACCCGCTCCGGATCCGCGCTCGGCAGATCGATCTTGTTGATGACCGGGATGACTTCCAGATCGTGGTCGAGGGCAAGATATACGTTCGCCAGTGTCTGGGCCTCGATGCCCTGCGCCGCGTCCACGACCAGCACTGCGCCGTCGCAGGCTGCAAGCGACCTTGATACCTCATAGTTGAAGTCGACATGGCCGGGCGTATCGATCAGGTTAAAGATATATTCCTCACCGTCGTCCGCCTTATAGACCGTACGTACCGTCTGCGCTTTGATCGTGATGCCCCGCTCACGCTCCAGGTCCATGTTGTCGAGGACCTGCGCCTGCATTTCGCGCGAACTCAAAAGGCCCGTCATCTCGATGATGCGGTCCGC
>DBVJ01000039.1:381-528 GCA_002308115.1 Lachnospiraceae bacterium UBA1267 | reverse complement strand
AGCCGTATTAAGCCAATGAATACAATACAAGCCCTCAGGTGGGTTAGTCCTGAGGGCTCATGTCATAATATAATTCAATATGTAAGATCACTCCATCGCAGAAACTGCCTTGGAAAGTCTTGCGACCTTTCTGGAAGCAGTATTTGC
>DBVJ01000039.1:0-332 GCA_002308115.1 Lachnospiraceae bacterium UBA1267 | reverse complement strand
AACAGCCTTGTCACCAGCCTCAATCGCAGCGTTGACCTTCTTCACATAAGTCTTAACCTTGGATCTGATCGCCTTGTTGCGCTCAGTACGAGTCTTTGCAACCAGGACTCTCTTCTTCGCTGATTTAATGTTTGCCAATGTGTTACACCTCCTTCTTCATATATTAGATGTTTCCACTAATCCCGGACACGGACAGTTTTGTGCAAACATAGTCATTTTAATGACATTCTTAAGCTATGTCAAGTAAAGATTGCCGAAAACATAAATAAGTACAAAGTCACAGTTTCATGAGCACAAGGAGCAGCATCATCTCCAGAACGCTGAGGATGATG
>DBVJ01000054.1:4914-6529 GCA_002308115.1 Lachnospiraceae bacterium UBA1267 | reverse complement strand
TACTGGGGCAAAGGAGATCACATTACGGTGGAAAAGGTGCTGGCCTTCGCCCTGAAGATCTCCGGCGGGACGGCGCTTCTGTTCTTCGCGGCGGCCATGTTCGCCCCGCGGCTTCTGATGACCTTTTTCACCAACGATCCGGTCCTCATTGAATTCGGTATCCAATACCTTCAGATCGTCAGTTTCTCGTACCTCTTCCTGGGCCTTGCCCATCCTTTCCTGACCGTCTTCAAAAACACCGGGAGAGTCGCAAAGAGCTCCGCTTTCAGCATCACGGCGGTCATCCTGAACCTGATCCTGAACGCCATCCTGATCTACGGCCTCTTCGGTTTTCCGAAAATGGAGATCAAAGGCGCGGCGCTTGCGACCGTCATTTCCCGCGGCGTGGAATTCGGGCTCTGCGCGATCGAATCCGCACGTGCCAAGAAAGGCAAGTTCAGGTTCCGCTACTTCATTCACGACGACAAACCGGTGCGTGTGCAGTTTCTGAAACTGCTGCCCGGGATCCTCGGCAACATGGCAGTCTGGGGCGTCGGGCAGACCATGTTCTCCTCGATCATCGGACATCTGGGATCGGACGCGGTGGCTGCCAATTCGCTGGCCTCCATCGCACGCCGCCTCATGCAATGCTTCTGTAACGGCGTCGGCAATGGATCTTCCGTCATTGTCGGCCATGCCCTGGGGGCGGACTATCTGGAACTTGCCAAGGTCTATGCGAAAAAGCTTTTAAGGCTGTCGGTCATGATCGGCATCGTGTCCGGCCTCATCCTGTTCTTCCTCACGAACCCCATCGTAGCCATCGCAGGGCGGAACCTCACGGAGCAATCGCAGGAATACCTCCGCTGGATGCTGTATTTCTGCTGCTTCTACGTCGTGGGCAAGTCCGCGAACACCGTTTTCGTGCACGGCTGCTTCTACGCGGGCGGCGACATGAAGTTCGGCCTCATCTGCGACGCGATCAACCTCTGGGGTTTCATCATCCCGCTTGGATATCTGCTGGCTTTCGTGTTCGGCGCGCCGGTCCTCGTCGTCTACTGTTTCCTGAACCTCGATGAAATCGTCAAGATCCCCGCTGAGATCATCCATTACAAAAAATACGGCTGGGTCCGGAACATCACACTCAAAAACGCTGTATCTCCCATGGGAGAAGAGTCGGAAGGAGCAGGCGGATGATGAGGACGCCCTCTGGCATGAAAATGCTGACGAAACTGATGTTCCGATTGCTGCCGGTGCAGATCCTTCTGGCCGCGGTCGGGGCGGTCAACGGCATCGAACAGCACACCATCGGCATCCGCATGGTCTACCGTATGGCCAGAAAGGTGGAATATCAGAACATCCTTGGCCTCAACGTGCTGACGATCAGGATCTGAAAAGTCCACGGGGCAGCCGGCGCCCTGAAAGAGATACCGCCTCTGAAACCATGGAAATACTTGTTGTTGGGATTCCCATGGTGAATTTCGCCGATTTGCTCCATGGGAAATTCAATTATCCCGATTTCCATGGTGAGTTTCGCCGATTTGTTCCATGGGAAATTCAATTATCCCGATTTCCATGGTGAGTTTCGCTGATTAGCACCATGGGAAAACTCATTTTCAAGATTTGCATGGTTGATTTT
>DBVJ01000054.1:4075-4821 GCA_002308115.1 Lachnospiraceae bacterium UBA1267 | reverse complement strand
CATGGTTGATTTTGGAAATTCTCTCCGTGGGAAAAGCAATAATCGATGTTTCCATGGTGCTGATCGATGAATGGCACCATGGAAAAGACAAGCATCAACATTTCCATGGTGATTGGTGGAGAAGAGGGCGCAGCCGGATGGACGCGCGGCCTTCCAAGGGGATCCGTTCCGGCCTTTACGTGACGACTCATTCTTATAAGCAGCAGAAAGTGCTTGCATTCAGAGGGAAAGCGCACTATAATGAAAATAGAACATATGTTCGAATTCTGATGACCAGAAATGCGTGATCAAGTGCCTGAGAGTCCTTCGCAAATCATCATACACGTAGACATGGACGCATTTTATGCGGCCGTGGAAGTGCGCGACGACCCGTCGCTCAGGGGGAAACCGCTGATCATCGGCTCGATGCCGGAGGAGCGCGGCGTGGCCGCGACAGCGAGCTATGAGGCGCGCACTTACGGCGTCCGGTCCGGTATGAACATCAAGGAAGCATACCGGCTCTGCCCGCAGGGCATTTTCCGTCATCCCGATTTCAGAAAATACAAGGCTGTCTCGGATGCGCTGCACCGGATCTGGGCGGACTACGCGTCCGCTTCGGAGTACATTGCGTTGGACGAGGCTTTCCTGGACGTGACCCGTACCGCGGGGACTTTCGAGAAAGCCTGTGCCTTTGCCCGTGCGATCAAGGAACGGACGAAGGAGGAGCAAGGGCTCACCTGCTCGGTCGGTGTCGCCTATTCGAAGAC
>DBVJ01000054.1:1947-4030 GCA_002308115.1 Lachnospiraceae bacterium UBA1267 | reverse complement strand
CGGGAGGATTACGTCTCGCTGATCATCGACCGCCCGGTCCGTGTGCTGTACGGCGTGGGCGAGAAGACCGCCGAACGTATGAAAGAAGCCGGCCTCAGGACCGTCCGCGACATCCAGGAGAACCGGGAGTCCGTCATCCTCATGTTCGGGAAAATGGGCGAGTGGGCGGTGGATCTTGCGTTCGGGAACGACGACCGTCCGGTCACGCCTTACCGCGCGGAGGACGCCAAGTCCGTGAGCCGCGAACTGACGTATCAGGAGGACACGGAAAGCTTGGAACTCGTGCGGCAGACGATACTGCTTCTCAGCGTGGACGTTGCCCGGCGCGCCGCAAGGCACGGACTGTACGGCGGGGGCGTGACCCTGAAGATCACTTACTCCGACATGAAGACCGTGACCCGGTCGGTCATGGCGGAACACGTGAAGGACCCCGTCGTCATTTACCGGGAGGCGTTGAAAATGCTCGAGAAACTCCCAAAGAGGGCCATCCGGCTCGTCGGCGTGGGGATGAACAGGACCGAGCCGGAGGGCACGCGGCAGTTCACGTTTGAGGACTACGTCACGGACATCGGCGCGCGCCGCGAGCAGGAGCTCAGGGAGGAATTTGACCGCTTAAGCGCCCGCTACGGCTTCGATTTCAACGCAAACCGCGCGAAGATCTACGACGGCGGGAACCTTTACCGCACCGTGGAGTACATGCGGAAACGGCAGAGATGAACCCGGCGCGGATACACATGGCCATGGAGGCTGAACAGGCTGCACAGACTTGACAGAGAGGATCGCGGAAAGTACACTTCTTGTATGGAATTGATCCAAAGCAAGTAAACATTTTTGGAACCAGGGATCCCGCCGGGCGGGTTGAGGGCTCATACGGATGAAAGCTTTGATTGCAATGAGCGGAGGCGTGGACTCTTCGGTGTCCGCGCTTCTTATGAAACAGGCGGGATATGAGTGCGTCGGATGCACCATGCGCCTGTATGACAATGAAATGATCGGAGAGGATCTCCACTCGACGTGCTGCTCTCAGAAAGACACGAGAGATGCCAGGCTTGTCACGCTGAAACTGGGGATCCCTTACTATATCTTCCACTACGAAGAGCAGTTCCGCGACACGCTCATCGAGCCTTTCGTGCGCGCCTACGAAGAGGGACGGACGCCCAACCCCTGCATCGAATGCAACCGCATTTTCAAGTTCGGACTGCTTCAGGAGCAGATGAAAGAGCTTGAATGCGACTGTGTCGTCACCGGACACTACGCCCGGATCGAGGAAGACCTCCAGAACGGCCGTATGCTTCTGAAAAAGGGCCTGGACGCCTCGAAAGACCAAAGTTACGTACTTTATACGATGACACAGGAACAGCTCAAAAACACCCGTTTTCCGCTCGGTACGCTCAGGAAGGAAGAAGTGCGCCGGATCGCTGAGGAAAATGGCTTCACCAATGCCCACAAAAGCGACAGCCAGGACATTTGCTTCGTGCCGGACGGCGACTACGTCGGCTTCATGGAACGCTTCCGCGGCACGGAATACCCCGAGGGAGATTTCGTAGACCGCGAGGGACACGTGATCGGCCGCCACAAGGGCTACGTCCATTACACGATCGGGCAGCGGAGAGGGCTCGGCATTGCCGCCGCCCATCCGCTTTATGTGCTGGAGGTCCGCCCGGAGGACAATGTAGTGGTCCTCGGCAGGGAAGAGGAGTTGTTCCGGAAGGAGCTTTTCGCAGGACAGGTGAACCTGATCTCCGTGGAAAAGCTGACCGGACCGATGCGCGTTTCAGCCAAGATCCGCTACCGCCACAAAGAACAGCCGGCGACGGTCTATCCGGAACAAGACGGCCGTATCCACGTCGTCTTTGACGAAGCCCAGCGGGCCATCACCCCCGGACAGGCGGTCGTCCTATATCAGGACGACGTGGTCGTCGGAGGCGGCGTGATCGAGTAACATTATAGCTTGTATGACCGGGTGCCGCCGGGAAGCGGAACGTCCTGCGGAAGTGCCGCTGACGGACAGGTGACTTAAAGTCGCAGTTTATATGGATCAGAAAGAGATCAGACAATATGAGAAAATGATCCTGACGCCGCC
>DBVJ01000054.1:0-1887 GCA_002308115.1 Lachnospiraceae bacterium UBA1267 | reverse complement strand
TATTTCGTGGGGATCCTCGGAACAAGCGCGGCTGCCGCGGTCGGAGTCGTCATGAGCATTCAGGCCGTGTTCCAGGCCTTTGGTTTCATGTTCGGACACGGCGCAGGGACGTTGATCAGCAGGGCCTTGAGCGAGGGCAGAAGAGAAGAGGCGGACAAAACACTGACGACATCTTTTCTTTCATCGCTCCTTGTGGCAGGGATCCTCTCTGCATTTGGACTCATTTTCCTGACACCGCTGTCCATCGGGCTCGGAAGCACCAAGACGATCCTCCCGTATTCCGAAATCTACGGCATGTACATTCTCCTGGCCGGGCCGGGCTTCGCCGCAAGCTGCGTGCTGAACAACGTCATGCGCTATGAGGGCAAAGCCTCGCTCGCCATGATCGGGCTGGTTTCAGGCGGCGTGCTCAATATGATCGGCGACCCGATCCTGATGTTCGGCCTGAAGCTTCACATTCATGGCGCAGGCCTCTCAACCGCGATTTCCCAGTATATCAGCATGTTCCTCCTCTTGATCATGTTCCTCACGGGAAGGACTATGTCGCGGATCCGGCCGGGCCTTCTGTTCCGCGATCCGGTGAAACAGATTGCGCTGCGCTTTCTTCATATCATCCGGAACGGTTTCCCGAGCCTCATGCGGCAGGCCATGAACAGCCTTTCCAACATTGTTCTGAACAACGCTTCCAAACCCTATGGCGACGCCGCGATCGCGGCCATGACGATCGCCGGCCGTGTACTGGCCTTCATCATGGCGGTTGCAATGGGCATCGGACAAGGCTTCCAGCCGGTTTCGGCATTCAACTACGGCGCGGCCAAATACCGGAGATTCCGTGAAGCCTTCCGCTTTGCGCTGATCCTTGGTACCCTGGTCATGGCCGTTCTGGGATCGATCGTCTTCATTTTTCCGGGCCCGGTCATCGGGCTCTTCCGCGATGACAAGGACGTGATCGAATATGGCGCGACGGCACTTCGCTGTATGTGCATCGGCGCCGTCTTCATCCCCCTCGGAACACTCTTCAACATGATGTTCCAGAGCATTGGAAAGAGCGGTATCGCCACCCTCGCCGCCATGATGCGAAGCGGCCTGTTCTACATCCCCCTCATTCTGATCCTGCCGCTGTTCCTCGGCTATTTCGGCATTCAGTCCGCGCAAATGTGGGCGGACATTCTCACCGCCATTTCCGCCATTCCGTTCCTGATCCATTTCTTCCGGAAACTTCCCAAAGAAGATCAGGAGACGGAAATGGACCGGACCTACCGCGACTCCACCGGCGCTTCAGGAGAAAACATCTCCGCTCACTAGACGCATCGTCCCCTTCGATGTTTTCTCCCGCGCGACTCCTGTCGGTCCCGGGTGAATGAGCACACAGACTCTGACGTGGTCAATTAAGCTTGTAAACGCCTTCGTTGAGTTGGATCATGCTTTTTGGAGCACTTTTTGATGGGCGGAAACAAGAAGAATTGTCAGATTCCGCCTACACACTTTTTTGGCGTGGGCGGGTTTTCTCATTTCAGCTATTGTCCGCCCTCACACCCCCGCTTTTTCCATAGGCAGCTTTCTTGAAATCAATTGTTTTTCACCCAATTTTGACTTTTCGATAGGCGGAATACAAGACAATTGTCTTTTCCCGCCTACGGAAATCGGCCAAACCGTAGGCGGAATCACAAGCAAATGAGAAAAGCCGCCTACACTTTTTTGAGGCGTAGGCGTAAAGCATGCCAAATGGATGTTTTACGCCCACGGAAATCGTCCCTCTGCCGCCATCCCGCGTATGGGGCCTCCGCACAACCGCGTGGCAGGTGGGTCCCCGGGCCTGTATGCGCCTTCCCCCGGGCGATACAGTAGCGGCTGACTGAGGCAGCGACGCCCTCAGAGGGGAGCACA
>DBVJ01000089.1:271-4765 GCA_002308115.1 Lachnospiraceae bacterium UBA1267 | reverse complement strand
ACACGCTGTCTCTGTCCGCCGGACAGAGCCTTCGGCTTACGCTTCAGGTACTGTGTGATATCCAGGATGTCCGCTACTTCGCGGACCTTCTTGTCGATGACATCCTTCTTTTCCTTCCTGAGCTTCAGGGCAAAAGCCAGGTTGTCATAGACCGTCTTGTGCGGATAAAGCGCGTAGTTCTGGAAAACCATCGCAATATCCCTGTCCTTCGGGGCAACTTCATTGACCAGTCTGCCGTCAATGTACAGTTCACCGTCCGAGATCTCCTCCAGTCCGGCGACCATGCGGAGCGTCGTGGACTTTCCGCAGCCGGAAGGACCGACAAGAACGATAAACTCTTTGTCCTTGATCTCTAAATTGACATCATGGACTGCGGTCACTTTGTTGTCGTAGACCTTCTTCAACCCCTTCATGATGACTTCCGACATCTTCCGTTCTCCTCCTTATTCACTTCTTGTTCGGGGCGCAGGTTTCAACACCGGAAACCGGCGCCTCCTTCTCCCCTTCGTTGGTGCTATTCACAATATAAACATAATTTTACAGTGCGTCAATACATAAGTTTACATTAAATTGTAATAATGTAACAATAAGTCGCTTTTCCGCAGTTTTTCAAGTTTGATTGGTTTACATTTTGCACATTTTGTTTCTTGTTTATTCCCTTCCTGCGTGTTATAATTCCCCCTAAAGTATGAAAGTAAGAGGGAAAGAACATGGCTCTCAAACGCGTAACCTTACTGGATATTGCAAATGCATGCGGGTTCAGCCGGAACACAGTTTCAAAAGTATTCAACAACCGGGGAGACGTTCCCGAAGCCACCCGTAACATCATTCTGAAAAAAGCAAGAGAAATGGGCTATTATCAGCTGCCTGGCGATGCTTCCGAGTCCTATGAGTCCGAAAAGGGCAACGTTGCGCTTCTGACAAGCAGCAATTCGATAAGCCACGCTTTCGGGGTCTCGTTTCTCCGAGGCTTCACCAATCAGATGAGCCGCCGTGGCTATAATCTCAAAATCTATGAAATCGACCCGGCTGAAGTAGAAAGCCGGCTCCTGCCGCCGCACCTCCATCTGCCTGACATGTCAGGACTGGTCGCCATCGAACTGTTCGACAAAGACTATCTGGCGATGCTGTCTTCGCTGGGTGTTCCCACGATCTTTGTGGACTGTTTTGCCGGCGCCGGATCTTCTGTCATCCAAAGCGACGTGATCTCCATGGATAGTTTTGCAAGCTCGATCACACTGACAGAGCACCTGATCAAGGCCGGAGCAAAGAAGATCGGCTTTGTCGGGGATATCCGCCATTGTCTGAGTTTTGAAGAGCGGTGGATCGGTTATTGCGCCGCATTGCGCAGGAAAGGGATCGAGCCCGCTCATGAGTGTTCGATCCTGGCGGAAGACTGCGACGGGTACGGGGATCCCGCATGGATGCTTTCGCAGTTGAACGGCCTGCCAGAGATACCGGACGCCTTCGTCTGCGCCAATGATTTTATTGCAATCTCTTTGATGGCCGCGCTGAAACAGAAAGGGCTCTCCATCCCGGCAGACGTCATGGTCACCGGATTCGATGGTTCCCCGGAATCCTCCGTCGTGGAACCCGCGCTCACGACCGCCCGGATCCCAGGCGCCGACATCGGCCGCATGGCAGCGGACATCCTGCTCAACCAGATTGAGAATCCCGGGCGTCCGTTTATGCGGACATATGTCAAAACAGAGCCTGTCTTCAGAGGAAGCACACGTTGATGTTCTCGAACATGGAAATATGAAAAAACCGGCGTTTCCGCCGGTTTTTTGTTTGGGACAATCTTTTCAACACTCTCAGATCTTCGTCTTGAAAATGTCAAAAAGAATCATGATCAGGTTGTGCTCGTAGATCCAGGAAAGGACTTTGCTCTCATCGAGCTGCTTCGCGAAGAAGGCGCCGACGCCGGTGCCGGAAAAGAGCGGGACAAGAAGCAGGAGCCCGTCGGTGACAAAGACACAAATGACGAGTCCGAAGACCATGCCAAGGAATCCGTTGATGGTCCTCAGCCCCGGAAGTTTGAGCGCTTTCCGAAGCGGTATGCTCAGCAACAGCACGATGCCAAGCGCGATCAGGAAGACGCCTGCCGCCGTCAGTACGGACATGCTCCAGTCCGAGATGCGCGCGGAAACGATGCCCTTTTTGACCGTAAGTCCGGCTGTTCCCGCCAGTTCCTCCCTGAGTTCCGTCTTCCGTTCTGACGGGGCCGGAAGCCGGCTCACGAAAAGGGCGAGTTCTTCTTCGCTCTTCACGTCTTCGAGAAGATTCTCCGAGATGCTCTGAGTCAGTTTCTCATCCCAGTCCGTGTCCCGGTCGATCCATTCTTTTACAAAAGGCTTCAGGCCCCAGGTCAGAAGCACGGCCAGGACGACTGCGATCAGGCCGGAGACAAAGCCGAAAATGCCTTTCTTCCAGCCGATGATCCCCATGAGGACCGCAAAAACACCGATAACTGCCAGAATGATCATAACTCGCCGGCCTTGATAAAGAATCTCGCGGTGATGCGGGTGAGTCCGTCATCCTCCTCCGCGCCCGAGAACAGGCCGCGGATCCCGCCCTTGCTTGCCAGATCCAGCGCTTTCTTCGCATAGTCGCGGATGCGGCTCCGGTAGAAGCCCTGGCCTTCTTTCAGAAGTTTCCGGGCATATTCATAGCAAATGCTCTGGGCCTCCCGGTCCATTCTCGCGCCCTGATGCAGAAGGTATTCTTTCGCGGTGTTCACAAGATCTCTGGCCATCACGGGCTTTCCCTCGAAAGCGGCGGTGAAGGAGTTTGCGATCTCCGGCACCCTGAGGAACATTTTCTCAAAATGTTCTCTCGTGTCGGTCAGCGCGATGAGGCAGGACAGATCGTCCTTCTCCAGAACGCGCGAGAAATCCCGAAGCTGTGAATCCGAGAGCGCGCCTGCGTCTTCGATGATGACCATGTTGCCCAGGAAGAAATCGAAGGACTGTACGATATTGGCGTTCTCAAAACGCTCGGCGCTGGCCTTCAGCATACGCTTCGGCGCGCTCTGGAAACGGCCCTGAAGCTCTTTCATGAGTTCACGCGCGCGCTCCAGGTTCTCTTCCTTGTTGTCGCCGTAAACGATAAAATGCCAGATCCGGCTGTCATATTCGGGCTCGATCGGAAGATTGCCAAGCTTTGCGGAATCCGCCTCACGGGCGTTGAGCTCCGCTTCCAGGTCTTCCAGTTCGTAGTCTTCTTCCGAGGGTCTCCTGAGCGGTTCTTCCGAAGCCGGCGATTCCGCGGGCATTTCCGTAGCTGCCGTTTCGATGAATGTCTCCTCTTTGGCGGCCGGCGCGTCGTCGATCTCCACGGCCGGGCGCTCTTCTTCCGGCTTCTCTTCAGGACGGGGAAGCGGCCTTCTGACCGGGCCGGTCACATTGAAGATAATGTGTTCGTCCTCTTCTTCCGCGTCGATATGTCTCCAGCCGTCCTTCGACGCCTCATCATAGGGCGCGGCAGGCTGGTCCTTGGGGAGCGGAACGACGGCGCTGCCGAAGTCCATGTCCAGGGCTTCCTCGAAGGCATTTTCCTCTTCCGTCCGGGCCTTCTCATAGGCCTCGCGGATGGTCATCTTCTCTTCAGGCTTCTCTTCCGCCTGTTCTTCGGTCTCTGCCTCCGCATGATCTTCTGCTTCCTCATCGGCGGCTTCGGTTTCAGGCTCTTCTTTCGGAGCCGCTGTTTCAGCTTCCTCTTCCGTTTCCTCCAGGGATTCCGCCAGGGCTTTCTCTTCCGGAAGCACATCCGCTTCTTCCTCTGCGGGCACGGCAGGCTCTTCTGCACTTTCTTCCTCCGGAAGCACGACGGGCGTTTCTTCGCTTTCTTCCTCAGGAAGCACGACAGGCGTTTCTTCGCTTTCTTCCTCTGAAGGATTCTCCGGCGCCTCGTCCTCTTCGTCCTCCTGGATGAAGTCGCTCTGCGCGGAAGCCATGAGGCTGTCCCACTTCGGCTCGGGGAAGCTTTCCTTCACGGTCTCGCGGACGATCTCTTCGCCCTCCGGAAGTTTCTCCTCCTCATCGTACTCGCGGATCTCCAGCTCGTCGTTCGCTTCGAAAATGTCCCTCCGCGTGCGTTCGTCTTCCTCGTCGTTCTGGAAAACGCTCATGTCCGGGATGAAGGACATCTGGCTGTCCAGTTCACTGTGAGACGCGGCCTTCGGACGCTCTTTCGGACGGCTTCCGAAAATCTTCATGTCCGCGTCTTCATCAAAGNNCTCGCGGATCTCGAGCTCGTCATTGGCTTCGAAAATGTCCGTGCGCGTGCGTTCGTCTTCCTCGTCGTTCTGGAACACGCTCATGTCCGGGATAAAGGACATCTGGCTGTCCAGTTCGCTGTGTGCAGGCTGGGCAGGGCGTTCCTTGGGCTTCGCGCCGAAGATCTTCATGTCCGCATCTTCATCGATGCTGTCCGAAAGGTCCGCGTTCTCCAGGTTCTCGTCCGCCATTTCGAATTCGAAATGGTCTTCCTCCG
>DBVJ01000089.1:0-224 GCA_002308115.1 Lachnospiraceae bacterium UBA1267 | reverse complement strand
TCCGGCTTTTCCTCTGCCTTCTCCTCTTCCGCTTCTTCCGTCATGGAATCCGCCCAGTCGTTGAAGGTGTTGGATTCTTCCTCCGAAGCCGCATCACCGTCTTCCGGCTCGTCCTGGACCAGCGCGGCTTCACCGGTCAGATCGGCCCTGAGCGCGCGCGCAAGCTGCACATACTTGCCGTTATAGAACCACAGCGAGATCTCGTCGCAGACTTCCAGCGCCTC
>DBVJ01000007.1:2811-2991 GCA_002308115.1 Lachnospiraceae bacterium UBA1267 | reverse complement strand
AGATCATGCAGCTGGAAATCGAGGAATCCGCGCTCAAGAAGGAAACGGACAGGCTTTCGATGGAACGTCTGGACACGCTTCAGAAGGAACTGTCGGAACTGAAGGAGAAGTTCGCGGTACGAAAAGCCGAATGGGATGAGGAAAAGGCCGAGATCGAAAAGCTTTCCGCTTATCGCGAGC
>DBVJ01000007.1:2523-2666 GCA_002308115.1 Lachnospiraceae bacterium UBA1267 | reverse complement strand
CGCTGGACCGGCATCCCGGTCACGAAACTGAATGAGACCGAACGGGAGAGAACGCTGCATCTTTCGGACGAACTGCATAAGCGCGTCGTCGGCCAGAATGAGGCGGTCCAGAAAGTCGCGGATGCGATCCTCCGTTCGAAAGC
>DBVJ01000007.1:2344-2493 GCA_002308115.1 Lachnospiraceae bacterium UBA1267 | reverse complement strand
GGACCGACCGGTGTCGGTAAGACCGAGCTTGCGAAGACGCTGGCGGAAGCCTTGTTTGACGACGAGAAGAACATGGTCCGTATTGACATGAGCGAATATATGGAGAAATTCTCCGTATCGCGTCTCATCGGAGCGCCTCCGGGATACGT
>DBVJ01000007.1:0-2195 GCA_002308115.1 Lachnospiraceae bacterium UBA1267 | reverse complement strand
ACCGTGGACTTTAAGAACACGATCCTCATCATGACCTCGAACATCGGCTCTCAGTATCTTCTGGACGGCATCGGTGAAGACGGAGAGATCTCTGAAACGGCTGAGAGACTCGTGACGGCGGATCTTCGGAATCATTTCCGCCCGGAGTTTTTGAACCGGCTGGACGAGACCATTTTCTTCAAGCCGCTAAGCCGCTCGGATATCGGCGCCATTGTGAAGCTCATGGTGGCGGACGTCAACAAACGTCTTGCCGCAAAGGACATCAAGGTGGAGCTTACGGAAGAAGCGCTGGAATACATTGCCGAAAACGGCTATGATCCGCAGTTCGGCGCGCGTCCTCTGAAACGTTATCTCCAGAAAAATGTGGAGACCGAGGCGGCCAGGATCATCCTCAGGGGAAATCTTTCTGAGGGAAGCCGGATCGTTTTCAGCGTTTCGGACGGACAGCTGTCAGCGGAGGTCCGGAAGGACGCCTGAACCTGATCAGCCTGCTGTGAGGGGCAAAAATCCTTGCACACCCCCTGTTTTTGTGGTAATAATACACCCGTCGGTCCCATCCGGCCGGCGGGTGTATTTTCTATTGACAGAAGAAGGAGGGAAGGTCATGCCGGGCACCTATCAGAACGTGATTTTTGATCTGTACGGAACGCTGATCCGGATCCGGACAGACCTGGATTCCATGGAACCGTGGCGCCGCCTCGCGTACCATCTGTCAGCTTATGGCGCGGAATATACACCGGCAGGCGTGAAGAAGGCCTACTACCGCTTCATGAAAGATGAAAACCGGAAGCTTTCCGTAAAATTTCAAACGGAATGGCCGGAGTTTCAGGTGGAGAAGGTCCTGGAGAGAATGATCAAAGAGGCTCCGAAGAAACACGACGCCAGGCTGTACGGGCCGGACGAGGAAACCCTGTACCGGGATCTTTCACAGATCCGCCGGACGCTGACCATGCGAGATTTTAAACTCTACAGAGGTGCGCTCCAGCTGATCGACAGACTGCATGCGGAGGGGCGGAAGGTGTATCTTCTTTCGAACGCCCAGGCGGTCTTCACCATCCCGGAACTGGAGCGGACAGATCTATATACCCGCTTCGACGGCATCTACATTTCCTCGGATTTCGGGTACAGAAAGCCGGATCCGCGCTTTATGAAAGGAATGCTCGAAGAATACGGCATGAAACCCGAAGAAACGGTATTCATCGGCAACGATTACCGCTCGGACGTGCCTTCTGCCGCCGCAGGCAATGTAGACTGTATTTACATTAATTCTTATAAGAGAAGCGCTTCGGAACGAAAGGCCGCACGGGAAACCATCCATGAACGGTATCCGGACTATGATCTTGAGAGGATCACCGAGGTCCGAAGCCTGCTCGCGGCAGGAAAACTGCTTTGACAAGATATGCTTGAAGGAGAAGATAAAATGACAGACGAAGAGAAAAGAATGACAGGATATCCGACAGATGAGAAGGCTCCGGCTGCGAAGAAGATGACCCCCGCGGAGTTTCTCGGCGTGGACAAAAAGTCGTTAACGGTCCCGCGTCTGGCCGGCTTAGGCATCCTGACGGCGATCACGATCGTTCTGCAGATGCTTGGCAGCTTCATCAAATTCGGACCCTTCAGCATTTCTCTGACGCTTGTTCCGATCGTCGTCGGCGCCGCGCTCTACGGACCGCTTGCCGGCGCCTGGCTCGGCTTTGTGTTCAGCATGGTCGTGCTGTTCACCGACGCGCAGGCTTTCCTCGTGATCAGCGTGCCCGGCACGGTCCTCACCGTTCTTCTGAAAGGCACACTGGCAGGTTTCATCGCCGGCCTCGTCTACATTGCCTTCCGTAAGATCCGTTTCGGCGGAGAGAAAGTCAGCGTGAGCCTTGGGGTGATCCTCGCAGCCATCGCCTGCCCGGTCGTTAATACCGGCATCTTCCTTCTGGGCTGTGTGGTTTTCTTTCTGCCCACGATCCGCGAATGGGGCCTTGCGGCCGGCTTCGAAAATGTCGGGACTTACATGATCGTCGGCTTCGTCGGTTTCAATTTCCTGTTTGAACTCTTATTCAATCTGGTCCTGAGCCCTGCGATCGAGATGATCGTCCGCATCGGCAGGAGAGCACTGCACTAATTCTTTACTTTTCCGTATACAATTGAATAACGAATTCCTTTACATGCCCCCGGTCACAGAAAGATCGGGGGCATTTTTGTAT
>DBVJ01000001.1 GCA_002308115.1 Lachnospiraceae bacterium UBA1267 | reverse complement strand
GCCACCGTGGAGATCAGCATTTCCATCGCGATGTGGTTCTTGCCGCCCACGGGCACGATGATGTGCGCCTTCTTCTTCGAAGGTTCGACGAATTTCTCATGCATGGGCTTGACCGTCGACAGATACTGGTTCATAACCGACTCTACGCTCCTGCCGCGGTCCATGATGTCGCGGCGCGCGCGGCGGAGGATCCGTTCGTCCGCGTCCGTATCCACATAAACGCGGATGTCCATCAGGTTCACGAGCTCCTCATTGCTGAAAATGAGAATGCCTTCGACGATGATGATGGGCTTGGGTTCCAGAACGAGGACCTCGTCCGACCGGTTGTGTACGGTGAAGTCATACTGCGGGACCGTGACGGTCTGTCCGTCCCGGAGCGCCTTGAGGTGTTCGATCATCAGCGATGTCTCTAAAGAATCCGGATGGTCGTAATTGATCTTGCAGCGCTCTTCAAAGGTCAGATGATCATTCCTCCGGTAATAAAAGTCATGCGACAGGAGCACGGCTTCATTGGGAAAGGCATCCATGAGCCGTTCCGCGATGGTCGTCTTTCCCGATCCGGAACCGCCGCAGATCCCGATGACCAGTGATTTCATGAAATGATCCCCCGTTCTTCCTGTTCTTTCTTCTTTCTCAGCCAGCAGCGTCTGCACATGGCCTCATAGCGGGAATTTCCGCCGATCAGCACCTGCGCGCCCTGGTAGACCACATTTCCGTTGTCGTCAAAGCGGGCGTTCACGGTGGCTTTCGCGCCGCACCGGCAGACCGACTTGATCTCGGTCACGGACTCCGCGATCTCAAGGAGCCGCTTGCTTCCGGGGAAAAGATGTGTCAGGAAGTCTGTACGAAGGCCGAAGCACAGCACGGGGATGTTGCAGTCCAGCACGATCTGTCCGAGCTGGTCCACCTGCTCCTCGGTAAGGAACTGGCATTCATCCACGATCACCACGTCACGGTCTCTGTAATTCTCCGTATAGAGTTTGAAGAGATCCATGTCGGCCGGCACCATCAGGCAGGGCGCTTCCAGACCGATGCGTGAATGCACGACGGCCGCGTCTTCGCGGTCATCGATGGCGGGCTTCATGAGAAGCACCGTCATGCCGCGCTCTTCATAGTTGAACTTCGTAATCAAGGCCTGGGCGCTCTTCGAACAGCCCATGGCGCCGTATTTGAAATATAATTTCGCCATGTTTTACTCCACGGTTCCGCGGATCAGCGGGGGAAGCACGGGCGCCTCGTCCGAGAATGTCAGCGCGCCTTCATAGGCTGCTTCCGCCGCGTCCAGTCTGGAACGGTTGGTGGTATAGAAAAGCGCGATGGTCTCGCCTTCATTGACGTAGTCGCCGGTCTTCCGGAGAAGTTTGATGCCAGCGGTCATGTCGATGACGTCAGCCATGGTGTTCCGGCCTGCGCCCAGAAGCAGACTGGCTCTTCCGATCTCCTCCGTATTCATGAAGGAAATGTATCCGCTTCTCTTCGCCTTGACTTCTTTCTCCACTTTTGCTTTTCCAAAGAAAGTGAAGTCATCCACGACGCGGGGGTCTCCGCCCTGCGCGGCGATCATCTGCTGGAGTTTAAAGAGCGCCGAACCGTCCGCGATGACGGATTTTACCTTCTCACGGGCTTCTTCGATCGTTTCTGCTTTGTCCGCAAGCTTCAGGATCCAGCCTGCGAGCTCCGTGCAGACCTCGACCAGATCTTCGGGACCGTTGCCTTTGAGCGTTTCGATGGCTTCTTCGACCTCCAGGGCGTTTCCGACGTTGACGCCCAGCGGGCGGTCCATGTCGGTGATGAGCGCCATGATCTTCTTCCCGGCCTTTTTGCCGGTGTCCACCAGGATCGAAGCCAGATTCCGGCTGTCTTCTTCCGTCTTCATGAAGGAGCCGCTGCCGGTCTTCACGTCGAGGACGATCACGTCGTCGTCCGCGGCGAGTTTTTTGCCCATGATGCTGGAGACGATAAGCGGAATACTCTCGACCGTCGAGGTCACGTCGCGCAGCGCATAAAGCTTTTTATCCGCAGGCGCGATGTCGCGGCTCTGGCCGACGATGGCGATGCCGGTACGATTCACGACGTTGATGAACTCTTCTTCCGAGAGGTCTGTCCGGTAACCCGGGATGGACTCCAGTTTGTCCACCGTTCCGCCGGTATGTCCGAGGCCGCGGCCGGAGATCTTCGCGACCACGACGCCCAGAGAGGCCACGATCGGTCCCACGATGAGGCTGGTCTTGTCGCCCACGCCGCCGGTGGAATGCTTGTCCGCCCGGACGCCTTTGATGGCGGAGAAATCCATCCGCTCGCCGGAATCCCGGATCGCAAAGGTCAGTTCCGCGATCTCGTCCCGGTTCATTCCCTGAAAATAGATGGCCATCAGCATGGCGGCCGCCTGATAATCCGGGATCTCATTTTTCACATAGCCTTCCGTAAACCAGCGGATCTCCTCTCTTGTGAGAGGCTGTCCGTCGCGTTTCTTACGGATCAGATCGACCATTCTCATAGCAGGATCACCTCATTCCTTTGTCGTACGGAATGCCTTCCGCCTTCGGGCAGCCCGACTTCTTTGCGGTCAGCGCGAGCACGATCAGCACCACCACGTAGGGGATAATGTTGTAGAAGTACATCGGAAGTCCGAGGTTCTTCAGGAATTCCAGAGACGAGGAGACCGGGCCGATGCACTTCAGGAAACCGAACAGTATGGCGCCGAGCGCGATGCCGAGGGGTTTCCAGTTGCCAAAGATCATGATGGCCAGCGCCAGGAAGCCCATGCCGCCCACGGAGGCTTCTGCCGTTCCGTTCGCAACGGTCGCGATGTAGGCGTATCCGCCGAGGCCTGCAAGCGCGCCGGAGATCATGGTGCCGAGGTAGCGCATTTTGAAAACGTTGATACCCACGGAAGCAGCCGCCTGGGGATGTTCGCCGCAGGAGCGCATCCGCATGCCGGTCTTGGTCTTGTAGATCCAGATCGACAGTGCAATGAACACGATGACGATGACGTAGGTGGACAGATAAGCCTTGTCGCCGAAGACCTGAAGGATCACCGGCAGGTCGCTGTTCAGCATGACGTAGCCGCCGAAATTGGCCGGCATCTGGATCTTCTCGCTGTTGAACAAGGAGAGGGCAAATGCATTGACCAGAGCCGCCGCCAGCATGTTCAGCGCCGTGCCGCCGATGGTCTGATCCGCTTTCAGGTTGATCGCCGAGAAAGACAGCAGGAGGCCGAACAATGCGCCGCAGAGGGCCGAGAACAGCATGACGATCAGGAACATCAGCTGAAGATTGTTCATCAGGATGCCCTGCATGGCAAAGAAACGTGCCAGGATCGCGCCGCAGAAGGCGCCGAAGATCATCTCGCCTTCCAGTGCGAGGTTGATGACGCCGCTTCGCTCAGAGAACATGCCGCCGAGCGCGACGATCAGAAGCGGTGCTGCATAAATCAATGTTTTCTGAAGCAGGAATACCATTATTCGTCACCCTCCTTTCCCGGTTTTTCTGAAACAGGTGCTTGTTTTTCCTCCTTAGGCGGAGCGTCCGGCCCCGCGCTTTCCGTGACCTTCGCCTTCTCCGCCATGGTCGTATTGGACGTGGCGGTCTGAACGGCCGCTCTGGCTTTTCTTCTCGACATGATGTCTTTGAAGAGTTTCGAGAAGCCCGCGAAGTAGATGATCAGCGCAATGATGACGTCCGCGATGTACTTGTTGAAGCCTGCGCTCGTCAGGTTGCCGCCGCCGGTGTTCAGGTAGCGGATGAAGAGAGCGACAAATATGACCGCGATCGGGTTGTTGCTTCCCAGAAGGGCTGCGGGGATACCGTTGAAGCCGTAATCCGGAAGTTTCTGATAGGCGCTGTCGAATTTGAACTCGATGCCGGGGTTCAGATAATACAGCGCGCCGCCGATGGCCGCAAGGCCGCCTGCGATGGCCATGGAGAGGATGATGTTCCTCTTCTCGCTCATGCCGGCATATTTGGCGCCGTAGCGGTTCGCGCCGCAGGCACGGAGTTCATAGCCGAAAGTGGTCTTGGTCAGCATCACATGGATGCCTACCGCGAGAATGATCGCGACGATGATGCCGGCGTCGATGTACGAGCCTTTGAAGAGCTGATTGAGGCCAAGCGTCGGGGTTCCGTTTCCGGTGACCGCCGTCGTGATCAGGTAGCCGGACTTGCCGCTTCCGGAGTTGATGAGGTGCGGCATCAGACCGAAGACCCAGCTCACGATGTTCGCGGCGATCCAGTTCGTCATGATGCAGACAATGACTTCGTTCACGTTGAAGACCGCCCGGAAGAAGCCCGGGATCATGCCCCAGAGCATGCCGCAGACCGCGCCGACCAGGACCGCCAGTATCCAGACGAGGACGCCCAGTCCGGGATTTCCGGTGGTGTTGATGTTCAGAGCGACGAGAAGCGATCCGGTCATGCCCATGAGGAACTGTCCGGCCGCGCCGATGTTGAAGAGGCCGGTCTTATAGGCGATTGCGACGGATACACCGGTCATGATGAGCGGCGTCGCGTAGAAGATCATGTCGCCCAGGTTCGTCACGATATAGGCTGCGCTTCCCGAGGAGAACGGTCCGCCCAGGAGGATCGAAAGCCCGTAGAAGGCGTCGCCGATCGACGTTCTCTCGTTGACGAAGGACAGGATGATCATGACCACAAGACCGATCAAAAGTCCCGCGACGATGCAGAGGATCGAGGAAGCCACACTCTTGAATCCGGCTTTCCGCCTCAGTTTCGAGAAGAAGTTTTCTTTCATGCCTCTCCTCCTTTCTGGGTGTCGCGTTTGGCGCCCACCATGTAGAGACCAAGTTCCTGAACAGTGGTCTTCTTCGGATCGAACTCGCCGACGATCTCGCCCTCATACATCACGAGGATGCGGTCGCTTAAGGACATGACTTCCTCAAGTTCCAGGGAAATGAGAAGGACCGCAGCGCCTTCGTCACGGCGCTTGACGATCTCTTTATGGACGGATTCGATGGCGCCGACGTCNNACGTCCAGGCCGCGGGTGGGCTGGATCGCGACCAGAAGATCGTGCTTGTGGTCCAGCTCACGGGCAATGATGGCTTTCTGCTGGTTGCCGCCGGACATGGAGCGTGCGATCGTATCGGCGCCTTCGCCGGAGCGGACGTCAAATTCATCGATCAGCTTTTCCGCGTACTTCCGGACCTCGCCAAAGCGGATGAAGCCGCCTTTCTGGAACTCGGGCTCCAGATAACGCCTCAGGACCATATTTTCCTGAAGTGTGAAGTCCAGGATCAGACCATGTTTATGGCGGTCTTCCGGGATATGGCTCATGCCGTCTTCCGCGCGTTTGCGGACAGACAGTTTTGTAATGTCCTCGCCTTTCATGAGGATCTTGCCGGAATCCGCCTTCTCAAGGCCGGTAATTGCAAGTCCCAGCTCGGACTGGCCGTTGCCGTCGATGCCGGC
>DBVJ01000021.1 GCA_002308115.1 Lachnospiraceae bacterium UBA1267 | reverse complement strand
AAGGCCTCCACAGAAAACTTACCCAAAAAGCATAAATGATGTGTTCCGAAAAATCAATAGTGAAATATGCAAAAACGCACCAAAATATGGTGCGTTTTTTGGTGATAGTTCACAACATATTGTGGAAAGTGCAGCACTTTTCACATTTATCTGTGCGTTCCTCTGACCGTACGGAAACATGCTTCGATGTTCTCGTCCTTTCCTGTGACAAGAATGGAATCCTCCTTTTCGAGTACCGTCTTCGGATCAACGTCCACGTTCAGGACGCCGTTCTTCACGATACCGATGATGATGACATGATATTTCTTCCGGACGTCGATCTCCAGAATGGTTTTCCCTGCCCAGGCCTCCGGCACGGCATATTCGAAAATAGAATTGTCGCCGGGAAGTTCGATGTAATCCAGAATGCCTTCCGCACTGAAACGAATGGCGGTCCATTCGGCCATTTCATATTCCGGATAGACCACGTAGTCGGCGCCGTTCCGAAGGAGGAATTTCCGCTGGATCTCGCGGGACGCACGGGAAACGACCCTCTTCGCTCCGTTTTCTTTGAGAAGGGACGTGATCTCCAGAGAATCCTGGAAACGGTCGCCCACCGTGACGAAGCAAGCGTCGAAACTGTCCACGCCCAGAGATTTCAGAAACTCCACATTGGTCGCATCGCCGATGAGGGAATTGACCGTGTAGGGAAGCACCGCCTCGATATGCTGCTCGTCCTGATCCACCGCCATGATCTCATAGCCCAGATCATACAGCTTCTTGCAAAGATAGAAGCCAAACTCTCCTGTTCCGATCACCAGAAATGTCTTGTTCATCATTTTCTCCTTATCCGACCGTGATGCGGTCTTCGGGATATTTCATGTTGACACTGTCTCTTGTGGAGACTGCCGCAAAGATCATCGTCAGTCCGCCGACACGGCCCGCAAACATCATAAATGCCAGGAGGATTTTAGACAGAGTCCCGAGTCCGGGCGTGATGCCTGTCGTGAGTCCGACTGTTCCCACCGCCGAAGCAGCCTCGTAAAGCGTCTGTTTCAGCGGGAGCCCTTCGACCACGCTGAGAAGGACGCCGCCCAGAAGGAACATGCCCAGATACATCATAAAAATGGCGATGGCGGTGCGTATCGTCTCGTGTGAGATGCGCCTGTGGAACACGGCAGTCTCTTTCTTTCTTCCGAACACCGACATCATGGTAAGAAAAATGACTGCGGCTGTAGTCATCTTCATGCCGCCTGCCGTGGAACCCGGAGCGCCTCCGATCAGCATGAGAATGACCGTCATGAGGTAGCCGGGCCCGGTGAGCGCGGCCTGATCCGACGTATTAAATCCGGCCGTCCTCGTGGTCACGGACTGGAACAGCGACCGGAGCAGGCGTTCGCGGAAAGGCATTTCCCTGTAATCCGCAAAGAAGAAATACGCGGCCGGGATACTGATCAGAATGGCGGCTGTCGTCAGGATGATCTTGCTCTGCGTGGAATAATGTCTCAGCCGGACGCCGTGGTTCCGGACATCGTCCCAGGTCAGAAAGCCCATGCCGCCGATCAGGATCAGCGCCATGATGACCACATTGACCACGGGCTCATTTGCATAGAACGTGAAGGAACTGTATTGCTCCACGTGCCCCATCAGGTCGAATCCCGCGTTGCAGAATGCGGAGACGGAATGGAAAACAGAGTAAGCGATCCCGCGAAGGACACCGAAGTCCCGGATGAAGACCGGTGAGAGGCACAATGCGCCCAGCGCTTCGAAAATGACCGTCATGAGGACGATCCGGCCTGTCATCTGAATGATGCCGCCGATGTTCGGCGCGCTGACCGCCTCCTGCATGGTGCTTCGGTGCACGAGACCGATCCTCTTGCCCGCCAGGCGGAAGAAAATGAGGGTCATGGTGATGATGCCGAGACCGCCCACCTGGATGAGGACAAACAGGACGACCTTCCCAAAAACAGACCAGTAGGTCGCGGTGTCATGGACGACAAGCCCTGTCACGCAGCCCGCGCTTGTTGCGGTAAACAGCGCATCGATGAAGGGTGTCCATTGTCTTTCCTGACTGGAGATCGGAAGCATCAGAAGGAACGCGCCGATGAGGATCATCGCCGCAAAGCCCAGAAGAATGATCTGTGCGCCTGTTAATCTGAAACGCTTCTTCATCCAATCTCTCTTTCCGTTATTTGCCGAGGTTATCTGTAATACCGACCGTACGGTTGGCCTGATAGCAGGAGAACATTTCCTCCGTGCCCTTCGGGCAGGTCTTCCGGCTCAGAAGGCTCACGACAGGAACGATCACAAGGCCGCCCACCATGGCAATCACACCGGAGTAAATGGAGTTATTGAACACAAAGGACAAAAACGCGCTTCCGGAAACGTCAAGAAGCTTCAGCGAGACGAGAAGCTGTACGATTTCCAGTCCGACACCCCAGACAAAGGATACCAGAACGGAAGCCTTTGTGGTCTTCTTCCAGTAGAGACCGTACAGGAACGGCGCCAGGAACGCGCCTGCCAGCGCTCCCCATGAAACGCCCATCATCTGCGCGATGAAGAGACTCCTGCTCTTCGCCTGCACGATGGCGATGCCGGCCGATACCGCGACGAACGCCACGATGAACAGCCGCATGATGAAAAGCTGCTTTTTCTCTCCCATTTCCTTCTTCCGGACCGGCGCGATGAGATCCAGCGTCATGGTGGACGAACTGGTCAGCACCAGAGACGAAAGCGTGGACATGGACGCGGACAGCACGAGGACGATGACGATGCCGATGATGACTGCCGGTAATGAGGATAACATTTCCGGTATCACCGCGTCAAATCCTTCTGCTTTGACGTCCACATGATAGAGTCTTCCGAAACCGCCCAGGAAGTAGCATCCGCCTGCGACGATGATGGCGAAGAAGGTGGAAATGATGGTGCCTTTCTTGATGGATCCTTCATTCTTGATGGCGTAGAACTTGCCCACCATCTGCGGAAGGCCCCAGGTGCCCAGAGAAGTCAGGATCACCACGAAGAGGAGGAACAGCGGATTCGGTCCGAGGAAGGAGGCGAATTCCCAGCCGCCTTCCGAACCGGTCGCAAGTCCTTTCATGGCTTCCATCAGGCCGCCGTTGTCGTGAAGCACCGCGCCGATGACCGCAACGATGCCGAAGAGCATGATGATGCCCTGGATAAAGTCGTTCCAGGCAGTGGCCATATAGCCGCCGACGATCACGTAGACGCCGGTCAGAACAGCCATGATGATCACGCAGACGGTGTAATCCACGCCCGGGAAGGCCATGGAGAACAGTCGCGAGAGACCATTATAGAGAGATGCGGTGTAGGGGATCAGAAAGACAAATGTGATCAGCGCGGCCGCGGTCTTCAGGCCCTTGGACTCATAGCGGGTCCCGAAGAAATCCGGCATGGTCTTGCTGGAAAGATGCTGCGTCATGATCCGGGTGCGTCTGCCCAGGATCACCCACGCAAGGAGCGACCCGATAAAGGCGTTGCCGAGGCCGATCCAGGTCGAAGCCAGACCAAAGTTCCAGCCGAACTGTCCGGCGTAGCCGACAAAGATGACGGCTGAAAAATACGAGGTTCCGTACGCGAATGCAGAGAGCCACGGGCCGACCTGCCGGGAACCCAAAACGAATCCGTTGATATCGGAAGCGTGTTTTCTGGACCGTATGCCGACCAGTATCATGGCGGCAAAAAACACGGCCATAAGAATCAGTGTAATGATCGATGATTCATTCATCAGACGGCCCTTCTTTCCTCCGTCACTTTTTTCGGGCTTTCTGCCCGGGGGCTTTTATTCTTCGGGGATCTCGATGCGTTCCGCGTCGCGCCAGATCCGTTCCAGATCATAAAACGCACGGCTCTCCGTGTCAAACACATGAAGGATCAGATCGCCGAAATCCAGAAGGATCCATTTCCCCGTGTGATATCCTTCGACGTTCTTCTTCTCGAAGCCCGCTTTCTGAAGCGCTTCGTCGGCGGCATCCGTGAGGGCCGAGACCTGGCGGTCGTTCATGCCGGTCACGATGACAAACGCATCGCAGAGGACCGTTCTTTCGGAAACGTCGAGCGCGATGATGTCTTTTCCTTTTTTCTCGCGGAGCGCATTCACAGCGACGCGCACCATTTCATACGATGTCTGGTTCATGAAAGCCCTTTCTCTTCCATTCTGTTCCTGTAATATTCCAAAGTAGCCAGCGATCTCGGATCCACCGCCTGTCCCTTGTTCCGTGTGTAATCGACAGCGGTTTTCGCCGTAAGATAACAGGCTTCGTCCAGGTCCCGGAACGCCGCTTCGCGGATCGCGCGGAAATACGGCACGTCCGGTCTGTCGGGTTCGACGTAATCGGAGACGTACAGAATCGCTTCCAGCGTGGTCATTTCCGGACGGCCCAGCGTATGCAGCCGGATCGCGGAAAGGATCTCTTCGTCGCGCACCCCGTACACTTCCTCCGCAAGCACGGCGCCGAGCGGCGCATGGAGAAGCCCAGGGGACGCTTTCTCGTACGAGTTGACCGGAAGCCCTTTTTCTTCGGCAAGCCTGAGCTTCTCTTCGTCGCTCATGCACTTGGCCGCATCGTGTACCAGGCCTGCAAGATAGGCCCGTTCCACGAGGGAAATGTCATAGCGCATGGCCATGCACGCCGCCGTTGCCGCAACGCCGAGAGAATGCGCGTAGCGCGCTTCAGAAAGGCTGTTTTTCAGCCTTTCGCGAATCTCCCTGTATTTGTCCGACAATGTGATCATTCGGCCTTTAAGCGTCCTTTTTGGCGCTGTTTTTGGATTTCATGAGCTCCTTAAGGACAAGCTTCCGGTTCTCGGGCTTATCCGCCACTTTATAGAGCACGATCTTCCGTCCGATGACGGATACGATGTCGCTCCGCGTTCCTTGAGAAAGCTGGTCCGCAAGATCATACGGCTCTTCCATGCAGTTCTTCAGGACGTTGATCTTCAAAAGCTCATTGGCTTCAAGCGCCTCCCGGACCGCGTCAAGCGCGCCTTCCGAAAGGCCCTGGTTTCCGATGTTCACCATCGGTTTCAGTTTCATGGCAAGCCCTCTTAAGGCCGCTCTTTCTTTACTGGTCATTTCTTTTCCTTATATCTTTCACTGACCGGGCTCAGCGGTAGAATTCGAAACTGTGTCCGTACATGCGGACGGTATCGCCTTCCTCGATGCCGAGGTCCTCTAACTGTTTCTGGATGCCGCTCTTCACGATGAACTGTTGGAAGAACTGGAAACCCTTCTCGGAATCCAGATTTGTATAACCCAGCATTTTCTCGATCCGGGGCCCTTCGACCTTGAACTCGCCCTCCGCGGTCTTCTCGACCGTAAAGGGAAGGTCCGCGCCTTTGTCGTACTCATACTCGAATTCCGCAGGATAGGTCGTGATCTCGCGGGGCATTTCCGAAAGCCGCTTCATCACATACTGAAGCAGTTCCCGGATGCCTTCATGCGTCACGGCGGAGATCAGAAACACCGGACGTTCATCCGTTTCATAAGCTTTGCGGATCTTCTCCACCGGATCCTCTTCCCCTTCCTCCGCCTGGAGGCTGTCGATCTTGTTGAGGACCAGGATCTGTGGCTTCTTCGCAAGCTCTTCGCTGAATTTCTGAAGTTCCGTGTCGATGACCCGGATGTCGTCCATCGGATCTCTGCCGTCCGTGCCGGCAACGTCCACGACATGAAGGAGCAGCTTGCAGCGCTCCACGTGCCTGAGGAAATCGATGCCGAGGCCGATGCCTTCCGAAGCGCCTTCGATGACGCCCGGGATGTCCGCCATGACAAAGCCCTGTCCGTCGCCGAAATCCACAACGCCCAGAACCGGCGTCAGTGTCGTGAACGGATAGGCTGCGATCTCCGGCCGTGCGTTAGAGCAGGCTGTGATCAGAGAAGACTTCCCGACAGAGGGAAAGCCCACAAGACCGACGTCCGCGATGACCTTGAGTTCCAGATCAACTGTCAGCTCCTTGGCCGGCTGGCCGGGCTTCGCGTATTTCGGCACCTGCATCGTAGACGTCGCAAAATGCATGTTGCCGACGCCGCCTTTGCCGCCCGTCAGCACCGTCACGCGCCTGTTCTCTCCGGACATGTCGGCGATCACTTTCCCGGAAGCCTTGTCCCGGATGATCGTGCCTTCGGGCACACGGATCACGAGGTCTTCCCCGCTCTTTCCATGCATTTTCCGCTTGCCGCCCTCTTCGCCGTCACCGGCCGAGTATTTCCGCTTGTGACGGAAGTCGCCGAGGGTGTTCATGCCGCTTTCCACCTGGAAAATGACGTCGCCGCCCTTGCCGCCGTCTCCGCCGTCAGGGCCGCCCGCAGCCACGAAAAGCTCGCGGCGGAACGAGACGTGTCCGTCTCCGCCTTTGCCGGATCTGATGAAAATGGTTGCGTGGTCTGCGAACATAATTCTTTCCTTACCTTTTAAAACAAGAGAGAGGCCCCTCGGGGGCCTCTCCTTTGACCGTACTGGGTCACTCTTCCGCGACTGTCTCTTCCGAAGCCTGGACTTCGTAGACCGAGCACTGCTTACGGTCTCTGCCGAGACGTTCGAAACGGACAACGCCGTCCTTCAGAGCAAAGAGGGTATCATCACCGCCGAGACCGACATTGACGCCGGGATGGATGTGCGTACCGCGCTGTCTGTAAAGAACATTGCCGGCCTTGACGAACTGTCCGTCTGCACGCTTCGCGCCAAGACGCTTCGCCTCGGAGTCACGGCCGTTCTTCGTGGAGCCGACGCCCTTCTTGTGAGCGAACAGCTGAAGATTTAACGTGAGCATGTCTTATTCCTCCTTCGATCGGATGGTCAGATGCTTCTCATAACCGGCTTGTATATCGGTCAGTCCGTAGACCATGGACTGTAAGAGAAGCTGAGCATTGTCGGAACAATCTTTCGGAAGTTCGAAGTACAGATAACCGTCTTCCTCCCGGATCTCCTCGCGGACAGGAATGTCTCCTGTCAGACGTTCAATGGAATTCACCGTGTTCTCGGTCAGTACCGAAACTGCCGCGCAGAGGATGTCTTCCTGTCCTTCGGGCGCATAATCCGCATGTCCGAGGACTTCAAATCCGTAGAGCCTTCCGTTGTTCCTTAGAAGTGTTACTTCAATCATTTCAAGTTTGATCAGGCATTGATCTTGTCGATACGGACTTCCGTGTAAGCCTGACGATGACCGTTCTTCTTGTGATAGCCCTTTTTGGACTTGTAACGGTAAACGACGACTTTCTTCGCACGTCCGTTTCCGAGAGACGTCGCGCTGACCGTGGCGCCTTCGACCGTCGGATTGCCGAGCTTCAGGCTTCCGTCGTTCAGTGCCAGGACCTGATCAAAGGTATAGGAATCATTTTCACTGAGTTCCAGTTTCTCGACCCGAATGATATCGCCTTCTTCGACCCTGTACTGCTTTCCGCCTGTGGCGATGATAGCATACATAATGAAGGACCTCCTTATCATTTACTCGCCAGCTTCGGCGGTCTTTCCATGCATTTCTGCATCATAAGACGCTTGCGGCCCCACTGTGCGGCATACTCGGTAAATCTACTAAATGGGATGGACTTTGTCAAGCGTTTTCTTTGACATTTTCAGGCTTTTCCGGGCTCTTTTCCAGTTCCTCGCCCTCTTTTAGAAGTCTTCCGTCCCGCATCCGGACCTGAACGTCCGAAAGCGCCGCCACGCCGAGGTCATGGGTCACGATGATGACGCAGTAATCCATTTCGTGTGCGAGGCTTACAAGGATCTCGGCGATGTTCCTGGAATTGCCGACGTCAAGATTGCCGGTGGGTTCGTCCGCGAGGATCACGCGGGAATTCGCCGCCAGTGCGCGGGCGATGGCGACGCGCTGCTGTTCACCCCCTGAAAGCATGGACGGGAAGCGTCTCGCCTGCTGCGGGGTAAGCCCGACTTTCTCCAGCATCAGAGAAGCGGTCTTCTTCGCTTCCTCCCGGCTCTTCCCCTGAAGCCGGACCGGATACATGACGTTTTCCTGCACGGTCATGAGCGGGAACAGGTTGAAGCCCTGATAGATCACGGCCACGTCTTCGCGTCTATAGCGGTCCCGGTTCATTTTCTCCGTGGAAACGCCTTCATAGAGGACTTCTCCTTCGGTCGGAAGGTCCAGTCCGGACAGCATCGAAAGAAGCGTCGTCTTGCCGCTTCCGGACTTTCCGACGAGCGCATAGACTTTGCCGGTCTCGAAGCTGTAGCTCACATGGTCCACGGCGGTCACGCTCTGGTATCTGTTCTTGTAGATATAAGAGACATTTTTCAGTTCCAGAATGCTCATTTCACACTCCTTTTAGTCTTCTTTCGTCAGGATGTCCATGACGTTCACGCGGTTCATGACGGCGACGGACAACGCGATACCGAGAAGATAGCTGACAAAATAACCTGCAAAATACAGCCACTGGGCTGAAGAAACGCCGCCCATGAACAGGGCGATCAGGCCGATGCCGAAAAGCGATCCCAGAAGCGCAAGAAGAAGCTGCTCCGAGAAGAACGCAAAGAAGGTGCGTATACGCCCTGCGCCCATGCTTCTCATCATGGCCAGTTCTTTTCTGCGGCTCTTGGTCACGAGGTACGAGATCACGAAACCGATGACCGCAGCCAGAAGGTAGGTGACGGTGAACAGGATCCTCATGTACGAGATGTGGCGCTCGAGATTGGCGACCGAAGAATTGAGAAGCGTATCCTCGATGACCACAAACTTCCGGGCACGGTCAAATTTGCCGACCGAGGTGTATCCTCTTCGCGCGAGGTCTTCCTTGAATTCGGACAGATTCCTCAGATCCTTCAGTTTGAAGCAGAGTGAACTGTAGGACAGCTCGACCTCTTCCTCTTCTTCGATGATGATTCCGGTCATGGTCCACTTGGGTACCAGGACGGTAAAGGTGGACTTGCTGAAAGGCAGATAGACGTGTTCCTCGGCGGAAACGCCGTTAAAGAGACCGACGATCTTCGCACGCATCTCGACCTTCTGGTTCATTCCGTAGAACATCATGTAAAAATAGAACTCCAGATCGTCTCCCGGCTTCAGTCCGTTCTCCTCTGCATACTTTTGAGAGATCAGCACAAGATCCTCGTCCCCCTGGAAAATGGACTCGTCATAGCCCGGGGCCCACTGGACGATCGGTTCATCCCCGAAGAAGAACTCGGGACTGTAACGGAGGCTGTCCGTAAAGACGACTTTCAATCCGCTCTCCAGTTTGATCATGGAACTCTTATAGGTCTTGTCAATAAAACCGCTCTCCATGACCGGCCGCACCGTCTCGCGGTCCAAAAGAAGGTTCTCGATGCGCCAGCCGCTGATCGTGGTGTAATAGCCCATGACTGTCGAATTGTCGTAGAGATCCTTGATCTGGTCTTCCGAATGGATGATCTCGCCGGAGAACAGGCCGATGAAGGCCAGAAGCACGAGAGAAACCAGTGGTACGATCAGATTTCTCGCACCGCCGCGAAGCACAGAGACCAGCGCAGGGGAGGTGGAAACGACCTTATTTGCAGGCTCTTTTCCTCTATGATCCGAACCTTCCGGAGCCGTCTTCCGTGTCGGCTTCCCGGCCTTTCTCGTCTTCTCTCCGTTCTTCCTTTTGAAAACGTCGAAGGTCAGGATGAAGGCAAAGAGAAGCGAGGATAAAACCACCGAAAGCCCTACCAGAGCAAGCGGCGCAAGATGCGGACGGAAATCCGTCTCCAGCGCGATGGTTTCCACGTTGGTATAGACCGCACTGAAACGGTGGTCCACATTGGTGGTCTGAAGCGCGCGTTCATAGGCGAAACGCGTGACCTGTTCTGAAAGGAAAAAACCAATCGCGACGCCGATCACCGCGGCGGTCAACGCGACCAGAAGCACGCAGGACAACAGATATACGGTCGTCTTCGCCCGTCCAGTCCCGAGTGCGGTCATGGTCCCCGCCGTTTCTCTCTGGCGGGAAACATACATATAGGCAAAGAGAAGAAGTATGGCGAGCGCGCTGGCCAGACTGATCAGGGAGATCAGCACCGCCGTCCGCTGAAGTGAAAGCACCGGCGCGACTGCTTCGGCATAACCCTGATCATAGATCGTGAAGCGCATGTTGGCGGAAAGGCCGGGCTTCACTTTCGCATAATAACTGTCTCCTGTTCCGTTCTTCAGTTGCACGACGGCCATCTGGTAGCCCGCGGTCAGTTTCATTAAGCGCATGTCATCCGCTGACAGCGGGATGTAAACGGTCTTCAGAAGCGTGTCCGTGTTCTGGAAAAGTCCGATGATCTCATAGTCGCCGCTCTCAATGAATGTCTGCTTCGACGGCCAGAAATCGGAAGTGCCGGAAAGCCCGTCTTCCGCCAGTGTAAAGGCCGAGTACAGGTCCAGAGGAACTGTATCCCCGATGCCCACTTCCATATTGCTTGCGAAGCGCTGGCTGACGATGATCTTATGCGCGCCGGTCCGGTACTCTTCTTCCGTAAAATAACGGCCGCCTTCCAGAAGATGCGTCTCCTGCTGAAGAAAAGGCGTCGCAAGTGAAACGTCCGTGGTGGGATGGACGGAAATGTGTGTATTGGACAACTGGTAGAAACGCGCCTGGGAAAGGAGGAATTCCGCCGAAGACGGCCAGGTTTCGCGCTCTCTCCGGTTCTCCCCGAGATCCAGGAAGGGATAACGGAGCGTTTCCGCGGCTTCCGAAGGCGCCGCTTCGTTCACTCCGGTCATGACCATAAACCTGTAGGTATTGTCTTTATTGACGAAGAAACGCCCGTGCGCCATGTAATAATGGCCCTTCTGATACGATCCCTCTTCCGGCTCCGAGAGGTCCGGGGAGAAGGCCAGATCGACCTGCATGCCGATCTTGATGCTCCAGAAACGGGCTTCCGCCCCCAGGTACGGTGCTTCTGCAATCGAGAAGATGTCTCCGCGGCTTGTTGTATAGAGGTATCGGAGCACCAGCACATTCAAGTCGCTGAAGACGCCGGTCCTCTGATCCATGTTAAAGCCTTCCACATGTCCGCCGACGTCGTACTGGCGGTCAAAGCGGACGACTTCTTCCTGATCCGACAACAGCGAATAGTCAAATGTCTTCAGCGTGCGGAGCATGGTGTCGGTGTACTTCGTGGAAGAAGGATATCCGTCGTCCACATATTCCACGAGCGCAGAGGTCTTATAGGTCCGGTCCGCCTTCAAGAGGAGCTCGTTGCTTGCGTTCCACATGCCGAAGCCCAGGCAGGAAAAGACCGTGACGGCAGCCACCAGTATGATGAAGAGGATGGTCTTCACCGGTGTCCGCAATATGCTTTTCAAAGAATAGCCGAACATGGTTTAAAAATCTCTTTCTCCGGCATCCAGGAGGGAGAAGGTTCTTCCTTCCTCCGTCGTATAGAGTTCGTCCCGGTTGATTGCGAAGAGAATGCGGATATCCGTCTCCCCGATCTCTTCCATCGGTTTCGAAAGGGCCGCGGAGTCCGGAAGCGCCCCTTCGTTCTCTCTCAGGAAGACTTCCAGGATGGTCTCGGGTTTCAGATT
>DBVJ01000069.1:2106-3467 GCA_002308115.1 Lachnospiraceae bacterium UBA1267 | reverse complement strand
GGCGGACAGCGTTTCGGTGAGATGGAAGTCTGGGCTCTGGAAGCATACGGTGCGTCCTACACGCTGCAGGAGATCCTGACGATGAAATCGGATGACGTCATCGGCCGCGTGAAGACCTACGAATCCATCATTAAGGGGACCAATATCCCGAAACCGGGCATTCCGGAATCGTTCAAGGTCCTTATGAAGGAAATGCAGTCGCTCGGACTGGACGTGCGCGTACTCGACGAGGACCGCAACGAAGTCCAGCTTAAAGAGACGGTCGACTACGGTGAGACCGACCTCCGCGCCGTTATTGAAGGTGACATGAGGAGCCGCAGGAACGAAGAAAACTTCGCTGCGCACGGATTTACCAAACAGCACTGGGGCGGCGACGAGCAGCTTGAGGACGAAGTGGACATGGCCGAAGAGATCGATGAACCCGATTTCGACGCCTATGATGACATGGACAATGAGTAAGGAGGTTCTTATATGGCAGAGATGATGAATAAAACAGAAGACTTATCGTCGATGGCATTTGACGCTGTCAGAATCGGCCTTGCATCTCCCGATAAGATCCGCGATGAGTGGTCACGCGGTGAGGTCAGAAAACCGGAGACCATTAACTACAGAACGCTGAAGCCGGAAAAAGGCGGACTGTTCTGCGAGCGCATTTTCGGCCCGAGCAAGGACTGGGAATGCCACTGCGGTAAATATAAGAAGATCCGCTATAAAGGAATCATCTGCGACCGCTGCGGCGTTGAGGTCACGAAATCCAGCGTCCGACGCGAACGCATGGGTCACATTGAACTGGCGGCGCCGGTCTCCCATATCTGGTATTTCAAGGGGATTCCCTCGAGAATCGGCCTGATGCTCGACATTTCTCCGAGAATGCTGGAAAAGGTGCTGTATTTCGCAAGCTATATCGTACTCGATCCGGGTGACACCGGTCTTACGGTGAAGCAGGTGCTCTCCGAGAAAGAATACCGCGATGCACGCGACGAATACGGCGACAGTTTCCGTGCCGGCATGGGTGCGGAAGCGATCAAGGAACTTCTGGAAAAGATCGACCTCGAACAGGAGTCCGCGGCGCTCAAGAAAGAACTGAAGGAAACTTCCGGTCAGAGAAGAGCGCGCATCATTAAGCGGATCGAAGTCGTGGAAGCTTTCCTGAAATCCGGAAATCATCCGGAATGGATGATCCTGACCGTCATCCCGGTCATTCCTCCGGATCTGCGCCCGATGGTGCAGCTGGACGGCGGCCGTTTCGCGACGTCGGATCTCAATGATCTGTACCGCAGGATCATCAACCGCAATAACCGTCTGAAAAGGCTTCTGGAGCTCGGCGCTCCCGAGATCATCGTCCGCAACGAAAAGCGTAT
>DBVJ01000069.1:787-1956 GCA_002308115.1 Lachnospiraceae bacterium UBA1267 | reverse complement strand
GGCAAACGTGTGGACTACTCCGGCCGTTCGGTTATCGTAGTCGGACCGGAACTGAAGATCTATCAGTGCGGTCTTCCGAAAGAGATGGCGATCGAGCTGTTCAAGCCGTTCGTCATGAAAGAGCTTGTTGAACGCCAGATGGCGCACAACATCAAAAATGCGAAAAAGATGGTCGAGCGCATGGAATCGCCGGTCTGGGACGTCCTTGAGGATGTCATTACCGATCACCCGGTCATGCTGAACCGCGCACCCACGCTGCACCGTCTGGGCATCCAGGCATTTGAGCCGATCCTTGTAGAAGGCAAGGCGATCAAACTGCATCCGCTCGTCTGTACCGCGTTCAATGCGGACTTCGACGGTGACCAGATGGCGGTCCATCTGCCGCTGTCCGTCGAAGCACAGGCGGAGTGCCGTTTCCTGATGCTCTCGCCCAACAACCTGCTGAAGCCCTCGGACGGCGGTCCGGTGGCGGTGCCGTCCCAGGATATGGTCCTCGGTATTTATTACCTGACGCAGCTCCGGGAAGGTGCGAAGGGGGAAGGCAAGTGCTTCAAGAGCATCAATGAAGCGATCATGGCCTATGAGAACGGCATCATCACGCTGCAGAGCCGCATCCGGGTGCGCCGGAGAAAGACGATGCCGGACGGCACGATGATCTCCGGGATCGTGGAATCGACCCTCGGACGTTTCCTCTTCAACGAAGTGATCCCGCAGGATCTGGGCTTCGTTGACAGGGAAGTTCCGGAGAACGCCCTGCTGCTCGAGATCGACTTCCTTACAGATAAGAAGAAACTGAAATCGATCCTTGAAAAAGTCATCAATATCCACGGCGCCACCAAGACAGCGGAAGTGCTCGACCACGTGAAGGCAATGGGATACCGGTATTCAACCCGCGCGGCCATGACGGTTTCCATTTCCGATATGCGCGTGCCGCCGGAAAAACCGCAGATGATCGAAGAGGCGCAGGCAGCGGTCGACCAGATCACGAAAAACTACCGCCGCGGTTTTATTACCGAGGAGGAGCGCTATAAAGAAGTTATCGACACCTGGAGAAACATGGACGAAGCTCTTACAAAGAAGCTTCTGGACGGTCTCGACAAATACAACAACATCCACATGATGGCCGATTCCGGCGCCCGCGGTTCCGACAAGCAGATCAAGCAGCTTGC
>DBVJ01000069.1:209-766 GCA_002308115.1 Lachnospiraceae bacterium UBA1267 | reverse complement strand
ACGATCGAGCTGCCGATCAAGTCCAATTTCCGTGAAGGCCTGGACGTTCTGGAATACTTCATGTCAGCGCACGGCGCCCGCAAAGGTCTGTCGGATACCGCTCTTCGTACGGCGGACTCCGGATACCTCACAAGACGTCTTGTCGACGTCTCGCAGGAGCTGATCATCCGTGAGATGGACTGCTCGGAGGGAAGCGATGAGATCCCGGGCATCTATGTCAGTGCATTTACGGAAGGCAAGGAAGAGATCGAAAGCCTCCGTGAGAGGATCCAGGGAAGGTTCGCGGCGGAAGACGTCATCGATAAGGACGGCAATATCCTCGTCCGCGCCAACCATATGATCACTCCGCGGCGCGCGGAACGCGTCATCAGATTCGGTGTCGGAAAAGACGGCGGCGCGATCAGAAAAGTCAAGATCCGCAGCATCCTGACCTGCCGTTCGAAACTGGGCATCTGCGTCAAGTGCTACGGCGCGAACATGGCGACCGGAGAAGCGGTGCAGGTCGGCGAATCCGTCGGCATCATCGCGGCACAGTCCATCGGCGAGCCGGGCACGCA
>DBVJ01000069.1:0-124 GCA_002308115.1 Lachnospiraceae bacterium UBA1267 | reverse complement strand
AGGGTCTTGCGATCGTTTCCGAGATCGCGGGCACTGTGCATGTCGTGGAAACAAAGAAGAAAAATGAAGTCGTTGTGGAAAATGAAGAACACGGCGTCAGCAAGACCTATCTGATCCCTTACGG
>DBVJ01000087.1:1938-5471 GCA_002308115.1 Lachnospiraceae bacterium UBA1267 | reverse complement strand
TCGCCGTGGAAATTGCCGCCGGAGATCACACTCTCGTCTTCCAGAAACAGAAGCGGATTGTCGGTGACCGCATTCAGCTCGATCCGGACTTTCTGAAGCACATACTCCAACGCATCACGGCAGGCGCCATGGACCTGCGGAACACAGCGCAGCGCATAGGCATCCTGCACCCGCTCCTTCTGGGCGTGCTTCACGATCTCGGAACCTTCGAGGAGGCGGACCAGGTTCGCGGCGACCGTCATTTGTCCGAGTTGGCCGCGGACCGCGTGGATCCTGGGTTCAAAGGCTTCAAGCTGGACCGTCAGCGCTTCCATGGATAATGACGCCAGAACGTCGGAAAGCTGGCAGGCGCAGATCGCATCGTAAAGCGCCAGTCCGCCGACGGCAGTCATCACGCAGGTGCCGTTCGTCATACCGAGCCCTTCCTTGGCGACCAGGCTTTCCAAAGTCGGAATGCCGGCCTTCTTCATCGCTTCAGCGCCGCTCATCCGGACGCCGCCGAANNATGGGAAGTGTCATATGCGCAAGCGGCGCAAGGTCGCCGGAAGAGCCCAGCGAACCCTTCTGTGGAACGACCGGGATCACATTTTTGTTGAGCATGTCCACGAGCATCTCGACCAGAAGCGGACGGACGCCGGAATAGCCTCCTGCGAGCGCATTGGCCCTTAGGAGCATCATGCCGCGGACGGCTTCTTCGGGATAAGGATCTCCCGAGCCTGTGCAATGGCTCAGGATCAGATTGGTGGACAGACGGTCCGACAATTCCTTCGGGACCGCTATATTCTGGAATTCTCCGAAACCGGTCGTGATGCCGTAGGCAGCTCTGCCTTCCCGGTCGATCTTCTCTGCAAGCTCCCTGGAAGCCTGCATGGCCTGAACCGCCTCGTCGGAGACAGAGACTTCCGCGTGAAAACGCGCAACTGCTACCATGCACTCAAGCGTCAGGTTGTGGCCTGTGAGGACCACATGCGGAACAGCTGCCGGATCCATGATCATATGAAATCACCTCATAAACTGTTATTTGGTCTGACTATCATAACACAGAAAGACGCCGGGGTCAAAGCGTATCGCCCGGCGTCTTTCCTATAGTCTTTCAGAAACTGTACTTCGCGGAACCTTTCAGCACACCCGGTCATTTATAACTGTGCACGCCGGGAAGGAGGGTGTTCACGCCGACGTAGGTGAACAGCACGGCAATGAATCCCAGTATCGCGAAAATGGCGCAGAATTTGCCTTTTTTCTTCCAGACAAGCCGGAAATGCAGATAGACTGCATAGATGAGCCAGGTGACCAGAGACCAGGTTTCTTTGGGGTCCCAGGACCAATAGCTGCCCCAGGCCTGTTCAGCCCAGATCGCGCCGGTGATCATCGTAAAAGTCAAAAACAGCATGCCCAAGCAGATCGACCGATAGGCGATGAGGTCCAGTTTTTCCTTCGGCGGCGTGTGCTTTGCAAGGAAGCCGCCCTCTTTCATCTTGTCCCTCAGAAGGTATACGATCGAAAGCACGAAAGCCAGTCCAAACGCGCCGTAGGCAATGATGGCCGTGGACACATGGATCCCCAGCCAGCTGCTTTTCAATGCCGGCATCAGCTCATGGACTTCTTTGCTCTGCATCGCCGCGTAACCGATGATCAGGATCACCAGCGGCATGGCGAAGGCCCCGAGCGCGCGGAACTTGAACTTCAGGCTGAAGATCAGTGTCACGAGGCACAGTCCGAAGGCAAATGCGCTGGCGAACTCATACTGGTTCGTCAAGGGCAGCCTGTGCGCCGCAATACCGCGGATCACGATGGCCGCAAGGTGCAGCACAAGGCCCGAGATTTCCGTGATCAGCGCGATCCTCGCGAAGAAATCCTTCTTCGTGACCGCAAACAGAAAATAAAGGAGCATCGTCACGACGTAAATGATCAACGCCGCCGTGAACAGAATATTTTCAATGGTCAGAAGCATTTTCGTTCTCCTTCACTTCTTGCTCTTCTTTGGGTTCCGTCTTCTGTTTCTCGCCGTTTTGAAGGGACAGCGGTTTCACGTAGAAGGAAAGGAACAGCCCGGCCAGAAGAATGATGCCGCCTAAAAACACAAGCCAGACGAAGGAGTCTCTCTTCACCTGGAGGATCGTATAATACCCTGGATCTTCCAGGAATACTTCATAATCATCGATCTTGATCCGTTCTCCCGAGAGCAGCACGTTCATGCCCAGTACCGTCTCGCCGTAGTAGACCGTATAAAGACAGCCCGGATTCCGCATGACGCCGGACTGTGTGGCAGGCCCGGATCCGTCGATGAAAATGTAGTCGGGATAGAAGGCGTTGAAGACCACGGAAAGATTGTCATTGCCCGGGATCCTGAAGCCCGAGCCGGCAATGATGCGTCCTTCCTGAAGCAGCTCTCCGCCTTTTGTCACACGCGCCATGACGGTGTAACCAAAGGAATTCTGGTAGAATTTGTAGCCCAGAAGTTTCACCGGATGATTGACCGAAGCTGTCCCGGAAGCGCTCTTCTCCCCGTCCGAAGCTTGAAGAGACACGGTATACTGACTGACGGAATCGTCCTCGTTGAAACTGACTTCGAAGTTTTCGATCGTCACCTGGATCCCCGTGTCGCAGACCGCTTTGGTCTCCCCTTTGAAGCCGTAGACCGTGCATTCCTCCTTGGTCACCTGCCCCAAGACGAAGCCGATGATGAGAAGCAGCATGCCGATATGGGACACGAACGGTCCGAACACGCCGGCCTTCGGCTTTGCGGAAGCCTTCGCTCTACGGATGAGCTTCGGAAGCTTTGTCACGTTGCAGAACAGAAGATCCAGGCACAGGATGGCGAACAGCGCGAAGAACCACCAGCTGTGAAAGATGTCGTCCAGTCCGAGCGCGAAAATGACCGCGGCGGTCCGCTCGGAATACTGTGCGGCATACCATTCAAAGCTTTGGTTCTGCGTAATGAAACTGCCCCCTGCCATAGCAAGGGACAGGATCACCAGAAGTATGACGGCAAATTTCATGGAAGTCAGAAACTTCCACAGCTTTTTCATCGGAGTTCCTTTCGCTTATTCGATGATGCCCAGAAGCTGCATGCCTTCTGAAATACGCGCCTCCGAAAGATCCAGACACCTGAATGCCAGATCGGAGTTGTGGGCGCCTTCTGCATTTTCCACGTAGCAGAAATCGAAGAACCATTGTGCTTCACGGTGCAGTTTCCGCACCGCGTCGAGTTCTTCTTCCGTCATCTTGCCTTCCGAGACAGCAGCCGCCAGCGCGTCCTTGAATGCGGACAGACGGTTTCCGACCTCGGTCTCTTTGGCGGTCACGCGGTCCTGTATTCTTTGCACGAAGGCCTTCATGTCGCTGACGTCCTTGTGACAGACGTAACAGGTCGTGAGCAGCGCCTCATTTTTCAGCGGACTCACCAGATCATGGCTCATGTAAACCTGACCCTCTTCCGTCATGACGATCTCCATGTGGCAGTCTGCGCAGTTTAAGGTGCCTGCGTGCTTGCCGAGGAGGAAGGTCTCCATTTCCGGATGCTGCGCCTTCAG
>DBVJ01000087.1:0-1822 GCA_002308115.1 Lachnospiraceae bacterium UBA1267 | reverse complement strand
TACTCGATGTGGCACTGGCCGCAGGACAGCACCGAAGGATCAATCCCGGCGTAGGATTCGCCGAGCGCCGTCGTGACATAGCTGTGCGTGACCACAAGTTTGCCGGAATCATTGGCTTCATTTCCGTGGCATGTATAGCAGCTGACGGCTTCTTCCATCAGCGCCATGGCCTCGTTGAAGTCCATCTTATAGGCTTCCACGCCCATGTCGTTCACAAGTTTCGCGAAGTTGGGCGATTTGCAGGTCAGGCAGTTTGCCAACGCGTGGGGCCTCTCAGTCTTCGCAACATCCACAAGCGTGTATTCATGTCCACGGGCGCTGCCGTAGTCTTTTGCAAAGCCGAATCCCTCGTAAATATTCACGAGATACGGATCCTGTTCGAGATAATCCGTGACGTACTCGTTCTTCGCATTATCCTTCATCGTGGTCACGATCTCGGGATACATGGTCTTATAATCGTTGGCGTTCGCCGTGCCGTCCTTTCCGGAGGGCGTGACCGGATCCGCCTTCTGGTAGTTCACGTCTTCACGGGTCAGCGGGCCGATCTTGTCACGGTTCTTGAGATGATACATCAGATCCTTGCCGCTCAGAATGCCGGCAACGAACAAGGCAAAACCGACCACGAGCGCCACGGAGACGATTGTTTTGATCAGACTTCTCTGCTTATCCATTTACGGCCTCCTCTCCTGCTCCTTCGGGTACGGTGATGACTTTCGCCGGGCAGGCCGTCGCGCAGGCCTGACACTGGACGCAGTTCGCATAATCGACGTGCGCCAGGTTGTTCTCAACCTTGATGGCTTCCGCAGGGCACTTTCTCGCGCAGATGCCGCAGCCGATACAGCCTGCGGAACAGACTTTGCGGACGATGGCGCCCATGTCTTTGTTGGAGCACTGAACGCGTACCTTCTTGTCGTAGGGCACCAGTTCGATCAGTCCCTTCGGGCAGGTCTTGACACAGAGTCCGCAGGCGACGCAGCGCTCCGGGTTGACGACGGCGCAGCCGTCCACGACGCGGATGGCTTTCTCGGGGCAGACTCTCTCGCAGGAGCCGTAGCCCAGGCAGCCATAGTCGCACGCGCTGGTGCGGATGCCGTTCAAGGCCACGCTCACGCAGTCCTTGACGCCGTAGAATTCACCCTGGTTCTTCGTGACTTCGCAGGTGCCTTTGCACTTGACAAAGGCAACTTTCCGCTCGATCTCGCCTGCCTCCGTCCCCATGATGGAGGCGATCATCGCCGCCACCGGGTTCCCGCCGACGGGACAGCCGTTCACGGGCGCTTCGCCCTTCGCGATGGCCGCCGCCATGGCGTCGCAGCCCGCATAGCCGCAGGCGCCGCAGTTGTTGCCCGGGAGCGCCTCACGGACCGCTACTTCCTTTTCGTCGACCTCGACGCGGAACTTCTTGCCGGTAAACACCAGGCCGATGCCCACGATGAGGCCTATGACTGTAATGACTGCTGTTGTGATCAGAATCGTTTCCATCCGGCCCCTCCTTAGAATGCGAGATCCGAGAAGCCCATGAAAGCGATGGACATCAGGGCTGCCGCGATGAGAACGACCGGAGCGCCGCGAAGCGGCTTCGGAAGGTCTTCTTCATTGATCCTGGAGCGGATGCCGGCCAGAAGAACGATCGCGATCGTGAAACCGACTGCCGTGCCGAAGCCGGAAAGCACCGACTCAAGGAAGTTGTAGCCGCTCTGCACATTGGTGAGCGCCACGCCCAGGACCGCGCAGTTCGTGGTGATGAGCGGAAGGAAGATGCCCAGGGACTGATAGACCGCAGGGGACTTCTTCTTCAGGAACATTTCCACGATCTGCACCA
>DBVJ01000036.1 GCA_002308115.1 Lachnospiraceae bacterium UBA1267 | reverse complement strand
GCTGCCGCCGTAGGCGTCGCAGCCCGGAGGTCAGCGGCAAAATCCGAGATCGTCACGTCTACTTCGTGTCCGACCGCCGAGATCACGGGTGTCTCGCACGCATAGATCGCCCGCGCGACGATTTCTTCATTGAAGCACCAGAGATCTTCCTGAGAGCCGCCGCCGCGTCCGACGATCATGACGTCCGGTCTGATTTTGTCCAGCGCCTGAATGGCGGCTGCGATCGATTCCGCGGCGCCCGTTCCCTGTACTCTCGCCGGGCTCAGAATCAGCTGCACGTAGGGATTCCTGAGCGCGGTCGTACGAATAATGTCCTGAAGCGCCGCGCCGGTTGGCGCAGTGACCACACCGACCGTCAGCGCGTATTTCGGAATCGCCTTCTTATGAGACGGAGAAAAGAGGCCCTCTTGTTCGAGCCTCTTTTTCAACTCTTCAAACTTCTTATAAAGCTCGCCTTCGCCGTCCGGACGGATCTCACGGGCATAAACCTGCACACGGCCGTTCTGAGGATAGTAATCCGCTCTTCCGGTGACCACGACTGTCATACCGTCCTTAAGCTCAACTTTGAGCCCCCTGTAGCGGTCCATCCTGAACATGACGCAGGAAATCGCCGACTCGGCATCTTTCAGGGTAAAATAAATGTGGCCGCTGGTATGATATTTGGTGCCGGAAACTTCTCCGCGCAGGCTGAAATCACGGAGGAAAGGCTCCTCCGTGAACAAATGCTTCACATAAGCGCTGATTTCACTGACCGAGTAGATCCTGCTCATGATCCTGACCGGCAAAATGTCTTAATACACCGTTCACGAATTTCGGAGAATCTTCGCTTCCATAGGTTTTCGAAAGCTCGACCGCTTCATTGATCGCGACCTTCATCGGTACGCCGGGATCGTTCTTCTGGATCTCATAGACGGCAAGCCGGATAACAGAAAGATCCAGACGGTTCATCCGTTTCGTGGTCCAGGATTCGGTCTTTTCGTTGATCGCTTTGTCGATCTCCGGGATCTTCGAAATGACGTCTTTCGCCCTGGCTTTGACAAGTTCGCGGTCTTCATCTGAAAGGCGGACCGGTTCAAAGACCGGTTCCTCCGTGAAGACATCCTCCTCCCCGGCCTCTTCTTCCGCGTTCTCTTTGGGGAAGCAGTCCGGATCGGCCAGATCGACATTGTCCAGGAAGGTGTCGATCTCACGTTCCAGTTCGGCGCCTTTCAGAAAATTGAATTGAAACACGATCTTCATGACAAGATCGCGCATAAGTTCGCGGGTAATGGTCATGACGCACGGACTCCTGTGATCTCCACATCCACGGAAGCGACTGTCATTCCGGTCATCATCTCCAGGGCATCGCTCACTTTGTCCTGAATGGCCTCGGTCACATTCGGAATGGTCTCGGAACCGTCGACCACGATGGACAGACGGATGGATATGACGTTATCGCTCATATTCAGTTTCATGCACTTTCCGAGTTTCTTCCGGTCCAGTGTCGTGACGTTGTCCCGCGTAATGCCGCCTTCCAGGGAAAACACACCCTTCACGTCCGTCGCGGCAATGCCTGCAACGGCCATGACGGCGTCATCAGCGATCTTCACTGTGCCGAATTTGTTTTTCAGGTTCTCATCCATTCAATTCGCCTCCGTACTGTATTTCAGGCTTTGTCGTCGTTCTTCTTTACTTCGATCGACTGGACCGCCTCGTTCAGCGCAAGCATTCTGTCGTCCAGCGCATTGATCATCTTCGCGCATTCCGCAAGCTCGTCCTTGATATACTCCGGCGCGTCTCCCTCGAACTTGTAATAGATCTTGTGCTCTAAAGAAGCCCAGAAGTCCATCGCGATCGTCCGGATCTGGATCTCCACCTTCACGTCCACAGAACCGTCTGCCATGAAGACCGGAATGGTCACGATCATGTGATAGGATTTATAACCGTTCGACTTCGGACTTGCGATGTAGTTCTTGATGATCAGGACCTTGATGTCGTCCTGTGCGGAAATCATATCCGCGATCTTATAAATGTCCGAGTTGAACGAGCAGACGATCCGAAGTCCCGCGATGTCATTCAGATAGCGGAGCATGGAGACATGATCCGTCTCATGCTTGTCCCTGAGAAGCTTCCTTCGAATGCTCTCCTTCGTCTTCAGCCGGCTTGTCACATGTTCGATCGGATCATAATGGTGGATGGTGATAAACTCCTGTTCCAGAATGCTGATCCGCGTATTCATTTTTCTGAGCGCCGAAGAATAAAGAAAGCGGAGCATCTCCGAATCTTTTTCTTCATTGCCGCATAACAGATCGATCGGTTCCATTTCTCTTCCACTGGCCGGTGTATCCGCTTCCGGCTGACTTTCAATTATAACATAAGTGTCCCGGTTTCACAAGGACAGGGGTTACTTGAGGACGATCTTCGCAAGGTGTTCCTGATCGTCTTTCTTGCGGGATTCCGTCACGGCGAAGGCAATGTTCATGGCGTGGTCCGCGATACGCTCCAGTTCGGAAACGATATCCGAGAAGAATATGCCGGCCTGGGCGCTGCATTTCCCTTCGTTCAGACGGTTGATGTGCGCCAGCTGATAGTCGCGTTCCATGTCGTCGACTTCGTTTTCCAGACGCTGGATCTCTTCCATGTGCGTCTCGTTCCGCTCTCCGAACATCTCCAGGGCGTAGTCCTGCATCTGGTTCAGGTTGTCCATCATGGCCTTCAGCTCGTTAATGCTCTCCGGCGAGAAGCGGATGTTGTTCTCGCTGAGCTGCACGGCGGCTTCCGAAATGTTGATCGCGTAGTCGCCGATACGCTCGATATCCGAGATCACATGGAAATAACCGGAGATCCGCGCCTGGTCTTCATAGGGCAGCGAGTTCTGGTTGATGCGCACCAGGTAATCGCTGATCTGAATGTTCAGGAAGTCGATATAGTTTTCGGTTTCCTGGATCTTCTCCGCATTGGAAATGTTCCCGGTATAAAGGCTTTCCATGGCGGCATTCAGGTTGTTCTTCGCCATATGCGCCATGCGGTAGGATTCCTGAATGGCCAGATAGATGGCGATGGCCGGGTTCGGACGCGTATTTGAAATGAAATGCGTGACCATTTCTCCCGAATCCTCTTCGCCTTCTTTCTTTTTCACGAGGATATCGGTGAGTTTGATGATGTAATTCATGAAGGGATACATGATGATGACCGAGAACACTTTGAAGACAAAGTGCGCGATAGCGATCTCACGTCCCAGCGAGTTGATGGTGCCGTCTGAGAAAGCGACTGCCCTGACGACGGCTTCCACCGCCTCCTTGGCAAATGTGATCAGAAGGAACAGCACGATGCTGGAAATCAGGTTGAACAGGAAGTGAATGAGCGCGGCACGTTTGCCGTTCCGGGTGCCTGAGAATCCGGCCAGAAGCGCGGAGGTGCAGGCGCCGATGTTACAGCCCAGGATCATGTACAGGCAGATGTCCAGACCGATCAGTCCCTGCGCGCCCATCAGCACCATGATCGAAACCGTCACGGAAGAACTCTGAACGACGGAGGTGATGACCAGTCCGAGAAGCACCGCGAGGAAGGGGTTCGTGAAATTCATGAGGAACTTCTGAACGCTCTCGATACTTCTCAGATCGCCCATGCTGGAAGACATCATGGAGATGCCGAGGAACAGAAGGCCGAAGCCTAAGACGATGTCGCCGCTTTTGCGGATAATGGGTTTCTTAAAATAGAAAGCCATCAGCGCGCCGAGGAAGATGAAGATCGGCGCAAACTCGCTGATCTTGAATGAGACGATCAATGCCGTGACCGTGGTGCCGATATTGGCGCCCATGATGACTCCGCTGGCTTCCGCGAGCGTCATCAGCCCGGAATTGACAAAACTGACGACCATGACCGTCGCCGCGGAGGACGACTGAATGATGGCCGTAAACGCAGTACCCGCCAAAAGTCCGAAGAAACGGTTCTTCGTAAACGCCTTCAGAATATTCCTGAGCCGGGAACCTGCCACGCGTTCGATGGCTTTGCTCATGAGGTTCATTCCGTAAATGAAGAGCCCCAGGCCGCCGATGAGCATTACAATGATCGTAAACAAGGTCTGCGATCCTCCTTCTTCTGCGCTATGGACATATGATATCCAACAGTTTGCCTGAACATCCAATTTCATTTATACATCATCGGCTCTTCGCTTGTCAATTTCAGGAAAATCGGCTATGATGCCCTCGTTATGTTACTGACACTCAGCCACGTCAAAAAAGCTTTTCCCGAAGAGACCGTCCTGAAAGACGTCACCTTCATGATCGACTCGCGCGAGCGGGCCGCTTTGGTGGGCCCGAACGGCGCAGGCAAGACCACGATCCTCCGGGTGATCACGGGCGAACTCGAACCGGACGAAGGCGCGGTCTATCTGGACCGCCAGGCTTCCATCGGCTATCTTCGCCAGCACGACGAGCTTCGTTCACGTCTTACGGTCTGGAACGAAGTGCTCAGTGTCAGGGAGCGGGCGTTTGAGATCGAGCGGGAATCGAGGGAACTGGAGCAGCGGATGGCGGAGGCCTCGCCGGAGGAACTGCCCTCTCTTCTTTCACGTCATGACGAACTTTCGGAAGCCTTCAAAAAGGAAAACGGCTACGCAATTGAAAGCGAACTGAAAGGGGTGCTCAGAGGTCTCGGCTTCTCCGAGGAAGACTACGGGAAACCCGTTTCGCTTCTGTCCGGCGGCGAGAAAACACGTGTGGAACTGGCCAAACTGTTGCTGCTTTCCCCGGATCTTCTGCTTCTGGACGAACCGACCAACCATCTGGATCTTAAGATCACGACATGGCTTGAACAATACCTCGCATCCTATCCGGGCGCAGTCCTGGTCATTTCCCATGACCGTTATTTTCTGGACAAACTGGTTTCGAAAGTCATCGACCTGGAACGCGGCGTCACACACGTTTATAAAGGCAATTATTCAGAGTTCACGGTCAAGAAACAGGCGCTCTTTGACGACCAGATGAAGGCCTACGAGAACCAGCAGCGGATGCTCAGACACGAAAAGGAAGTCATAATGCGCTTCCGTTCCTATAACCGCGAGCGCTTCTTCAAGAAGGCGCAAAGCCGTGAAAAGCTTCTGTCGCACGTCGAACTGTTGGAAAAGCCCAGACAGGACGACAACGAGATGCTGCTCCGTCTGAAACCAAATGTGGAATCGGGAAACGACGTACTTCTGATCGAAGGCGTCTCCAAAGGTTTTGACGGACGTACACTCTTCTCCTGTCTGGATCTTCACATCCGTAAAGGCGAACACATTACGCTGATCGGCGACAACGGCACCGGCAAAACCACGCTGCTTCGGATGATCACCGGAGCGCTTTCACCGGACAAAGGCCGGATCAGGCTCGGCGTCAATGTGTGGCTCGGTTACTTCGACCAGGAACACGAAAGCCTTTCCCTTGAAAAGACCGCTTTTTCGGAGATCCATGACGCACATCCGGATTTCACGGAGACCAAAGTCCGCAGCCTCTTGGGCGCTTTCCTGTTCTCGGGGGACGACGTGTTTAAGGAGGTCCGTGAGCTTTCCGGCGGTGAAAAGAGCAGGCTTTCTCTTCTGAAACTGATGCTCTCCAAGGCCAATTTCCTCTTGCTGGACGAACCGACGAACCATCTGGACATGCAAAGCCGTGAAGTTCTGGAGAATGCCGTCTCTTCCTACGACGGCACCGTACTTTCCGTTACGCACGACCGATATTACATGAACGCGGTCTCTTCCAGGATCATCGAACTGTACAAAGGGCAGCTTGTCACTTACGACGGGGACTATGATTACTACCTCGAGAAGCGAGATCTCTTCCATTCCAGGATCGATTCAGAGGATCCGGTGCTCTCCGCCGAAAAGACTTTGTCAGACAGCGAACGATACCGGAAGGAACGGAAGGAGCAGGACGCGAAGATCCGTAAAAGGCAGCATGATCTGGAAGCGCTGGAAAAAGCCATCTCTTCCCGCGAGGAAGAAATCGCTTCGATCGACCGTGAAATGGAGATCCCCGAGAATCAGACGGATGCGGAATGCCTGATGAAGCTGTCGTCCAGAAGGGTTTCGCTCTCGGCGGAACTGGACAGCCTTTATGAAAAATGGGCCGCCCTTCAGGAAGAAGTGCTCTGAATCGTTCGATTCACGCGCGTTTTTCCTGCGGCGGCCTCATTTTTTCGTTGTTTTTCAAGGATTTTTCTGATAAGATAATTGTTTGGAATCGATCGTGCTTACAAGAAAGGACCGCACCATGCTTTCGATCGCGCTTCATGCAGACAATGAAAAGAAAAACCTGCTGGATAATTTCTGCATTGCATATAAAAACATACTGTCGAAGCACCATCTTTTGGCTACCGAATCCACCGCGAACCATGTGAAAGCGGCGACCGGCCTCGAGGTTTCTTCCCTTCTTGCAGGGCGCCTCGGCGGAAACAGGCAGCTGGAATCCGCCATTGCCAATGAGGAAGTGGATCTTTTGATCTCCTTTGAGCGCGTGGATCTGGATCACATCCAGGACAAAGCCGATCAGAGCGCGCTGATCCGTCTCTGCGATCTTTATAACATCCCGGTCGCGACGAATCTCTCCACCGCGGAATGCCTCATCCTCGGTCTGGCGAGAGGCGATCTCGACTGGCGGAATGAGATCAGGCACGTATGAGCTTCTCGGTCTCTTCTGCCTTTTGAAGCGCTTCCGTAAGTTCCTGAAGGTCTCCGTCCATAATATCCCAGATTTTATACAGATCCAGTCCGATCCGGTGATCCGTCACTCTCCCCTGCGGGAAGTTGTAGGTCCGGATCTTTTCTGATCTGTCCCCTGAGCCCACCTGGTTCTTCCGAACGGCGGCCTCTGCCTCATGCTGCTCTTTCTGTTTCAATGCATACAGCCGGGCACGAAGCACTTTCATGGCTTTGTCACGGTTCTTCAGCTGAGATTTTTCATCCTGGCACGAGATCACGATACCCGTGGGCAAATGTGTCAGCCGCACCGCGGAATCCGTCGTATTGACNNGCCGAGTCCGTCGTGTTGACGCACTGTCCGCCGTTTCCCGAAGCGCGGAACACGTCAAAACGGATGTCTTCCGGCCGGATCTCCACATCCACGTCTTCCGCTTCCGGAAGCACCGCGACCGAACAGGCCGAGGTCTGGATGCGTCCCTGGGATTCCGTCTTCGGCACACGCTGCACACGGTGAATACCGGACTCATGCTTCAGCGCGGACCAGGCGCCTTTCCCGTTCACGATCGCAGTGACTTTGCTGACACCGCCGATCGGGGAATCGTTGAACTCGGTGGTTTCCATTTTCCAGCCCCTGCGCTCCGCATAACGGGCATACATCCGGTACAGGTCCGCGGCAAAAAGCTGCGCTTCGTCTCCCCCGGTCCCGCTTCGGATCTCCAGGATGACAGAACGTTCATCTTTGGGGTCTTTGGGGATCAGAAGATTCTTCAGTTCCTGTTCCTTTTCCAGAGAGGCCTTCTGTAAGCTCGAAATTTCCTCTTTTAAGAGCGCTTTCATTTCCTCGTCATCTTCTTCGGATAACAGGGCTTCATCCTCGGAAATGTGCTTTTTCAGCGCTTTCAAAGCCTCGTTCGTTTCGACCACGGGCTTCAGTCTGGAAAGCTCCCTGAGAAGCGCGGTCATACGTGCCGAGTCGCTTCCCAAGGCCGGATCTTTCAGTTCGTTGATGATCTCCTCATACCGTAAGGAGATCTCTTCCATTCTGTCAGCCATTTCTTCCTCTCCGAGCCGTAACGACACGGTCTCTGCCTGCAAGGTCCCGAAGGATCCGAAGATCCTCATACGCTTCTTCTTCGAACAGGCGCAGGACGTCTTCTCCTTCGTCATCGCCGATCTCCATCAGGATCCGGCCCATAGGAGAAAGATGTGCCTTCGCCTCTCTCGCGATCCTTTTGATGAAACAGAGTCCGTCTTCGCCGCCCAGAAGCGCTGTGTGCGGTTCGTGGTCACGTACTTCCGGGTCCAGCCCGGGAAGATCCGCGTTTTTGATGTAAGGCGGATTGGTGACGATCAGGTCATAGACTCCGTCAAGCTGTTCAAAGAGATCGCTTTGGATCCACCGGACCGACTCTTCGGATCCTGTGAGCCTCTTGGCATTCTCTCTGGAAACCTCCAGCGCATCCGCGCTTACGTCCGAGGCCGACAGGGAAATGTCCGGGCATTCCAGAAGAAGCGTCAACGCGATACAGCCCGATCCGGTGCAAAGGTCTAAGACCCGTGGTCTTTCGACACCCTTCGCTTTCAGTTCTAAAATCTTTTGAAGCGCGGCCTGAAGGAGGATCTCCGTGTCAAAGCGCGGGATCAGAACCCTTCTGTCCACCTGAAACATCCGCCCGTAGAACGGCGCCTCTCCAAGAACGTACTGCAGCGGTTCATGCGAGCGGAGACGCTCAACACCATTCCGGAAACGCATGACGGTCTCCGAAGCGGCTTCTTCCTCCGCATAGCGAAGAAACTCTCCCAGAGACCAGTTCATGATCCCTCGGAGAAGAGCTTCTCTGTCCGATACGTCCGGGCAGCTGTTGATGAGCTCTCGGTAGGTCATTCCTTTTCTTCCACGGCTTCCGGTCCGTTCGCTTCTTCCGGTTCTTCTTCGGCGCCCGGTTCTTCATCATCGGCCGGTTCTTCCGGGATCTCTGCATCCGGATAGTTCTCGCGAAGGAAGGCCTTCCAATCGAAAACATTTTCGACCGCCGTAATGGCCACTTCGCACATCTTCTCGTCCGGCTCCCTGGTCGTCAGGCGCTGAAGCCACATGCCGGGCCTGGAAATGATCTTCGTGAACAGGTTGTCGTGCCGTCCGGTGTACTGCTGGATCTCGTAGGAGATCGCGGCGACGAAGGGGATCAGCGCAATGCGGATGCCGATGCCCGCAAGTCTCGTCAGGATCGTGGAGAGCCTCTCGTACCCCGCGATCGTCACTTTCGGAAGCGGGATCAGAATGAAGATCAGGATCGCGATCAGCATGACGATCAGGATGAAGCTGGTTCCGCAGCGTCTGTGCTCCCTGGAACTCTTCATCACGTTTTCCACGGTCAGCGCATGACCGCTCTCGATGCAGTTGATGGACTTGTGTTCCGCGCCGTGATACTGATAAGTCCTCCGGATGTCCTTCACGAGCGAAGTCAGCATGATATACAGAAGGAAGATGACCAGTCTCAGGACGCCTTCGATGACCTTGATCACCCACTCGGGGAGGCCGAAGCGGCGGAACAGATTGGCGACCAGCATGGGAAGCACCACGAAAATGCCGACCGCGAGCAGGACGGCGATGATCATGGTCCAGGTCATTTCCCCCTTGGTAATGCCCTTTCCTTCCTTCTCATCATCGCCTTCCGGATCGGAAGACCACATCAGAGTGCCGATGCCGACCTTCAATGATTCCACCAGCGATACGACGCCGCGGATAAAAGGCCATCCGGCCCATTTGTGCTTTGCGGAAAAGCGTATGTTCTTCTCCGTTTTGGAAACGATCTTCCCGTCTTCCCTGCGGACCGCGATGGAATAACCGTCCCTGCTGCGCATCATCACGCCTTCCAGGACCGCCTGACCGCCAACATCAAACTT
>DBVJ01000038.1:14027-15757 GCA_002308115.1 Lachnospiraceae bacterium UBA1267 | reverse complement strand
TCGGTGATGGTGTTGGCGATGATGCCCAGCTTATAGCCGCGCCTCTTGAGCTCATGGAGCGTCGGAACGACGTCGTCGTGCGCAAAACGGCGGCCGTCGTGGTCTCTCCAGAGCCTCGTTAAGAGCGCGGAATTCGCCGCGACTTTGATGGGATTCACGCCGGGCAGCAGGTACTGGAGCCAGAGCTCCATCTCGGAGACGTCCAGAAGTTCCGTCTTGGCTTTCTTGCGGTAAGCCTTCCAGTTCTTCTCGAGTTTTTCGAAGAATTCGTCATGTGATTCGTCCGTTTCGACGAGCTCCATGATCCGGTCCTCGGCCGCGCGGGCGAACTCCGGATCCTTCGCCACATAGCGGAGCGTAGCCCCGACGTCGAAGAAAATGGTATCGATCTTGTCCAGTGTCCTTGCCATGGTATCCCCCTTTTATGTAAAGGCTCAAACGTTTGCAGGAATTCTGCCTTTATCTTACATTGCCCCTCGGGGATTTGTCAATGGTAAAATGACCCGGAAAGCCGGTTTTTCAGCGTCCCGCACGGTACTTCGGACCCTTCGGGATCAGGCTTTCCGGCTATAAAAAACATGCTCGGAAGCGGTTGACAAATCGCTTTTTTCGGGTTAAATTGAGAAAAAGTGCAAACGTTTGCACCTAAAAGGAGAAGATGCCATGATCAAAGCCGTTTTATTTGACATCGGAGGCACGCTTCACACCGTCACCAACAATGCCAAACTGGCCCGTTCCTTCGCGAAGCGTCTGGAACGGCGGCTTGAAGTCTACGACATTCATATCACGACGCCTTACGACGAGCTGGCCTTCACGCTCCACGAGAACGCGGAGGACTACAAGCACTGGAGCGAGCAGACGCTTCGGGAACTTCCGAACGTGAAGATCTGGAACGAGTATTATCTCAAGGAGTACCACATCGGTGAGGAAAAGCTTGCGCCGATCGCCGAGGAACTGAGCTTCCTCTACGACTACGAGCGCGTTCAGAACAAGCGCAGGCCGAAGCTCTACGAAACGATGGAAGCGCTCGCGGGGCAGGGCATGAAACTCGGGATCATCTCGAACATCATCTCCAGCTCATTTGTGCCGCACATCGTGAAGGAGTATGGCATCGACAAGTTCATGGACGTGATTATCTGCTCCGAGGACGTCGGCGTCCGGAAACCCTCGCCGGAGATCTTCGAGATCGCGCTCAGGCGGCTTGGCCTTGAGGCGAGCGAGATGGCCTACGTCGGCGATACCATTTCCCGGGACGTCCGCGGCGCCCAGGCCGCGCACCTTGGGCTCATGATCCAGATCCGGAACCCGTCCATCGCGCACCGCGACGTGGGCATGGAAAATGTGCCCCCGGCGGATTACATCATCGACGAACTTTGGGAGATCCCGGACATTATACGGAAAGTGAACGGAGAACAATAAACGCCGCTGGAACATCTGCCGGCGCACGAATGACTGACAAAGCCCTAAGGCATCAGGAGGACTGACATGGAAAAAGGATTTGACGCGATCTTTTATGATCTGGGCGGAACGCTTCGTCTCGTCGAGCGCGACGCGGAATTCGAGGCACGCGCACGCCGCCGCATCGCCGAACTCTGCGGCGAGACCGGCGACCCCGATGAATTCTGCAAGTTCCTGGATTACCGCTACGCAGGCTACCGCAAATGGTGCTTTGAGACGATGAAGGAAGCGCCGGAGTGGGAGCTCTGGACCAAGTGGCTCACCCCCGAATA
>DBVJ01000038.1:0-13989 GCA_002308115.1 Lachnospiraceae bacterium UBA1267 | reverse complement strand
CGCCGCGTGGTCGCCCCGAACGGCGCCCAGTCCATCAAGGACCTGTACGCCAACGGCTACAAGCTCGGCATCATTTCAAACCTCGTCACCAGCCGTGAGATCCCCGACTGGCTCGAGCGTGACGACCTCGGCAAATATTTCGGCGCGGTGCTTCTGTCCTGCGTGGAAGGCATCCGTAAACCCGACCCCGCCATCTCCCTCAAGGCCTGCGAGATCCTCGGCGTGAAGCCCGAGCGCTGCGTCTACATCGGCGACAACCTGAACCGTGACGTCGAAGGCACCCGCATCGCCGGCTTCGGCATGTTCATTCTCTACACGACCCCCGAAAAGCTTGCGAAAGAGAAGATCACCGACGAGAACCGCCCCGACGCCATCATTTACGACTTCAACGAACTCAAGGAACTCTTCCCCAAAGCCCCCGAAGTCGCCTGGGACAAGATCCGCAGGATCTGAACGACGATCGCTGGGCCATGAAAAACTGCCGTACCCCAGAGGGGCACGGCAGTTTTTTTGGCCGGATCCGCTTAATTTTGCGACTCGGCTGGGGCGTCCTCCCGGAACATTCGTCCTTCTTTACTGACGAGATTTCCCTGTTCGTCGAAGGCAACGGCCATGCTGGTGAACAGGAGATTATTGAACATCTCCGGAGTATAGCTTCCAATCCCAACAATATAATGGTTTCTTCCGGGCGGTTGATCCCAGTAGGAGCTTCGGATCTCCCCAAGACCATATTCGTAGTGTGCATCCAGTTCCTCGCGCGATTTCAATTCCACGTAATAGTTCTGGAAAGAAAGGAAATAGGCCTTTCCGTCTTCGTTGGTGTGTATCGCAACAGTCGGATTGCAGAAGAGATAGATGCCTTCAGAGGCTTTCTTTTCCAGTCTCTCGCGAAGCTCCTGAACATATTCCTCATAGGCTTTCATCATGGCTTCCCGGCAGGCCTCGGTCAGGACCGTGTCGCCTTCAAGCGCGTTGGAGTCTTCATAGAGTGCGATGTCCAGGAAATATCCGTCCGCCTTTTCAATCGTGTTTCGAAGCGGGTCGTCGCGGTCGGTCAGGACCGGAATGCCGGCACAGGGTTCATAGGTACCGTCATAGGCGACCTCCAGGTCCGCGTATTTTCCATAGAGCGCAACCGCCTCTATGCATTCCAAGAACCAGATGTTCAGGGGCAGCCCGGACTGTGTCCCCTTCTCCCCGAGGAGACTGACACACTTGGGCGTGAAATAGAAGTCGAAGGCATCTCCTTCGTCGAATCTCCGGATGAAGAGGAGCAGCCGGTCCTCCACGTCCTTGTAACTGTAGTGCTTCGGCGTCCCGGTGACCATTTTGGCAAGAAGCTCCCAATAGGTCCCGATGTTGAAAATGTCCTTCCCTTCGGCGTCGTCTCTGAAGAGGTCCTGAAGCCTGAGCCGTTCGCCGGTGTCCAGCCGCACGTTGGTGCCGACGGTAGACTGGGAGCCCTCAATGCCATAATGGAGACCCGTCGAATGATAAAAATAGGTCCATGTACGGACAGAGAGCAGATTTTCGGCGTTGAATTCTGTGGTGATCGACTGCTTGAGTGCTGCGTCTTCAACTCCAGAGATCTTTGCTATGCTCTTTTTGAGGCAGGCGAGGGCATCGTCATGGAGCAGTTGGTTGATCTTCTCGGTGACGCTTTGGTCGGAAAGGCCGACCAGCACCCCGTACTGGTACTCAAAGCCTTCGTAGGTGTCCGTCTTTGTCAGGACCCGGACCGGGTTGGTCTCGTAGGTGTCCGAGAGGCTGAGGATCGGTTCGCCGGATGCGGCACGTTTCTCGGGCGTGTATTCGCCCACATGAAGGACCGGCACGAAGCCTGCCTCTGACACACAGTTCTGGCCGTTCGGAGAGAGAAGGCCCTGGAGGAGCTTTTGTGTGTTTTCGGATTTGTCGCCCTTTCGGGTGATTGCGTAAATGCCTCCGATGAGCGGGTAGTCGCCGCTTTGGACAGCCTCCGCTTCCGGCAGGACGCCGTCTACGGCGAGTACTTTCACATGTTCGTTCAGATATAGGGCGTCGGCGTAGCTTTGGTAGGCGTAGCCGAGCGCATTTTCGCTCTCGTCGAAGCGCATGATCACGTCGGTCAGGTAGTAGTCTCTGGTGGGAAGGTTCCTGGTCAAGGGCTCCATCATCGTCTCGTCCTGCATGACGAGAGTCTTCATACCGATCTGGGAGACTGAGTTCGTAGGCTGCTGGAAGGCCGCGATCTCCGCATCCTTCCCGCCGACCTCTTTCCAGTTCGTGATCTTTCCGCTGTAAATATCACGGATCTCCTGAAGCGTGAGGCTTTCGACCGGGTTGTCCTTGCTTACGAAGAAGACAAATGGATCGGAACCGATCCGGTCGAACTGAAGCGACACGCCTTGATAGGCGGCGTCGGAGAGCATCTCGGAGGTGGGTTCGCCTGAAAGAAGCAGGTCACATTTTCCCCGGACCAGATCCTGTGAGCACCATTCGGTCCTTGTGAATGTATAGTTCGTGTCGGCCTTGCCGGTGTACGTGAATTGGATGGATGCGGCAAGTCTTCCGGCGGAAGCGGACCATGTCACGATCGGCCAGTTTTCTTCCGTGAAGGAGAGCGGTTCCGGCGCGGGCGGATCATAGATATTGTTAAGCAAATAGGCTTGCCAGCCCTTCTCCGCGTCATAGAACGCGCTATAGCAGTGGAGATAATCCGATTCGTTCCGGTTCTCCAGATAGACCAGGGCCCTGGGGACCATATAATCATAAGACCAGAAGAGATCGTACAGATACGTGCTTTCCCAGTCCGGATCATATTTCACACTCAATCCTTCCCGGTAAATGCCAAGCTCGTATTCGTTCATGTTCTGCCATTCGCTCACATGCGTCATGACCTGATCGATGATAAATGCTTCGATGGCTTTCAGGTCTTCGTCGGTGAATGGACGAATTGCGCGCTCCCGGTAGAAAAGATCCCGGAGAATCTCGCCCGCTTCGTCCGGAATGAGGTCGTAGAGGAGCATGCCGCCTCCGAAAACGTCGCGGTCCGCGATCCACTGGCCGTCTTTTTTCATGAAGCGGATCAGGTGATCTCTGCCCCGGTCCACCTCTGCTGCCTTATAGACGCCTCCGTATACGACAAGAAGGTCCTCTGAACTCCACAACACAGAATTGACCGTAAATGTCGGCGCGGTATCGTACCACCAGCCCCAGTTTGCCCGGACTTCTTCAGAGATTCCGTCAATTTCCGACGGATCCCACTCATTGACCAGAAGATCCGCGTACCAGCCGAGGACCTGCCGGATTTCATCCGTCAGCGGAGCGCAGCCTTCCGGTCTCGTAATCCGAACGGCTTTCTTCCCGGTATTTGGATCCAGCGTGCTCTTCGGCGGATCAGGCTCCAGCTGATAAGGACTGGCAATGATGGAAGCCTTCCATTCTTTGCCGCCGCGCAGGACAAATGCTTTTCCGTAGGAATCATAGACATACAGATTCCGGATGGAAGAGTCCGAAAGGCCTTCTTTCGCGCCTGTATAACGCACCCACAAAAGAAGCATCGGTTTTTCAAGAAGAGAATCGGTGGAAAGGTCCAGGAGTCCCGGGAGGACCTCCGCCTCCCATTCGGGATCATAGACCGCTTCCAGATGATCCCGGTAAAGGCCCTGTTCCGCGGAAACCGTCAGTTTTGAACCGAGCGATTTCATGTTCTGTGCGATCGCGGCGGAGCGGGCTTCTTCCAGGACGGCTTCCGTGAGAGGTGCATTTTTCCGCTGCGCGACAAAGGCCTCATTGATCAGGGCGTCCCGTTCTTTCGTGCAGTCGCGGAAGTCATTGTCGCTGAACACATCCTTTTTGACGATCCAGCGGCCTTCCGTCTGGACAAACTGGATCAAATGTTTCCGTTCCCAGCTCTGCCGGTAATCGCCCAGGGTCAGGATGACGTTCCGCGTGCCATAGAGGATGAACTGTTCTTCATCTGCCCAGAACAGGCGCTGCGCGTTAAACGCGGCACTCTTGACTTCTCTGGGATCCCAGTTCTCCTTGACTTCTTCGGAAAGCATTTTAGAGGTACTGACGTCGATCTGAGTGGAGAGGACGCGCACATAATCTTCCACGGCCTCTTTTCGGTCCTCGGAAAGATCCTCGGTATTGTTGTGCCAGCCGATCGAGACTTCGATCTCAGGCTCTTCGGGTTCCGAAGGGGCTTCGGTCGTGGGCGCCTCCGTCTCCGCCGGGGCAGAAGCAGTCGTTTCCGCAGGCGTGGCCTCGGCGCTCTCAGAGGGCGTGGTCTCCAGGCTCTCGCTTGATTGAGGGTTCTGGCAGGCGAAAAGCGGGAGACACAGGGCAAATATGAGGAACAGGGCGAAAAACTTTTTCATGTGAGGCCTCCTTAATTCGGCTTTTTGCCGGGATACTGGGCCGGCGGATCCGGCTGATAGCGGGTTCCGAGGAAACGGCCTACCCATTCGCCGTTTTCGAGAGATACGTATACGATGATCGTCTGCTCGAAACTGTATGTGTCATGGTCGATGAACAGAAGCGCAGGGACTCGGTAATCGTAAGTCCAGGAAAGGACCAGAGGAAGATTTTCGTCGCTCCAATCCGGGTAATAGAAAACTTCCTGTTTCCTTTCGTAGGTTCTTTTCTGGGAATCCGACCAGCCCCACTGATAATCTACGACTGCTTTCAGCGCGGCGGCGCGGGCGTCTTCAATCTCTTCTTCTGTGATCGGACGGGCCTCGCGGGCTTTCCGGAAGACTTCGGACACGATCTTTGTGGTCTCATCGGAAACGTCGCTCATCATCCAGAGGTCGCTGTAAACGTCCTGTGCGATCATCCATTGTCCGCCTTCTTTCCGGAAAACGATGAGGTCGTAGCGGAGACCGTCTCCGACGGTTTTCCCGGAGCGCCTGTACGAGCTCAGGACAAATTCATTTTCCTCATCCCAGATGATATAACACGTGTATTTCAGTTCGGCGTAGGGGAGATAATCCCACTTCGCTTTGATCTCGTCTGCTACGTAATCCAACGCGGAGGCGTCCTGTACGACGGCGAGGTCGGTCAGGTAGCGCTGAAGGACCGCCAGTTTCTCCGCTGAGAGGCCTTCCGGGTTCAAGGTGACGATCTCGACCGCTTCCGGGTCTCTGGGGGCATAGGTGGTGGGCTCTTCATTCTCTTTGGAGGGCGCCGGATCAGTCTCCGTGGGAGAGGAGGGTTCGATCTCTGTCGGAGTGGAAGGCTCGACCTCCGTAGGCGGTGCCGTATCCGAAGGCGCTTCTGTCGTTTCAGCGGCGTCGGTCGGGGCCTCCTGTGAGGCTTCTGTCGTTCCGTCCAGAGTCGCACTGCTATGGTCATTCCCGCAGGCAGACATGAGGAGTGCGGAAAGCGCGAGAAGAAGGACCGCGAGGAGTATCAGGTTGGAGCGGAGTGTTCGATGTTTCATGGCATGGCCTCCAAGCGGATTTCCGCGAATTCATTCATGGCAACGATGTCTTCTTCTCCCAGTCCTCCGTAAGCAATGCCGCCGTTCTCGTAGAAGGCGCACTGGAAGGCGGAGTATTTGAGGCCCTGGATGGAGCTCCCGTCCTTGAGGACGATCCGGATGTCGCGCTCCAGACTGGAGCGGAGCGCGGGATGCGCATTTACCGCATTGAAGAAATCCTCGGAATTGACGTCGGCGGCATTGTCCACCATAGACCCCGTTCCGGAGCAGACCATTTTCCGAAGAATGTCGTAAATGCTCTGGATGTCGTGGGGGTCTTCGATGAGGATGGGCTGCACGCCTCCCGCCGGGGTGCCGTTGCCTGTGGAACGGACGCCCGTCGTGGGCAGGATCTCGACACGTTCGATGTCCTCTGCGGAGGTGACGTGGTAGAAGGTGGCCAGCAGGGTCTTGTATTCATAATCGCCGATGATTTTGCCCGGGAATTCCTCCTGAAGCATATCGCCGCCCCAGGTCTGGAAGCAGCTGAACTGCCAGAGGCTCAGACGGCCGTCCGCTTCTTCGCGGATGAGGTTCTTTAGGTTCACGGAATCGTCCACCATGTACCATTTCATCAGACCGGTGTAGTACAGCTCCCCGAGATGGGAACGGAGGATTTCTTCGTTGGCTTTGGTGGCCGCTTCGTCGGTGTCCGAGGGGAGCCAAAGCGAAGAGTAGAGCGCGACCCGGTCGCCGAAGGGCAGGAAGGAGCTGAGGTAGTCGGCGCTTTTTCGATCCGTCGAGAAGGTCATTTCAGACATGAAATCCACACGCGGGGCATCAGAAGAGGGCTCATCGGGGCTGACCGGATTTGTCGGATCATGCTGCGAGGGGCTTGTCGGGTTGTACTGCGAGGGATTTGTCGGATCATTCTGATCCGCGAACTCTGTCGGTTTCGTGGGCTCATTGCCCGGCCTGCCGCCCATCCGGGTGATCGCAAATATGCCTCCTCCGACGAGCGCAAGAAGGAGCGCCGCGGCGGCAATCAGAAGCCCGGGCTGCCAGGCGGGAGACTTGGCTGACTTCCGGTTCCTCCGGTTCATTTTTAGCGCAGCGGCTTCCGCAAATTTCGGATCGATGTGGTTGAGCGCTTCTTCTAAAAGATCATTTTTATTCATCTCATTTTCCTTTACGAGCGGATGCTTTCGTGCAAATCATGTCTGGGGCTTTCGGGCAAGCCTAAGGTTTCATTGACTCTTTGAGTCGGCTCTACGACCTCATGATTTCTTTCAGGCGTTCTTTCATACGCCAGAGCGTCTTCTTGACACGTTCATAGGGGAGTCCCATGGTCTCTGCCACCTCTTCGACGCTCTTTCCGTAGAGGTAACGGAGAAGGAACATATTCCGCCTTGCCCGGCTCTCATTCCGGAGAAATTCATTCAGAACGTCCGTCACGTTCGCGATTGCCTCATTTTCAGTATCCTTGTACGGATCCGGGAGGCACTCGGAAAGCGAGTCGCTCAGTTCGATCAGCGTGGCCTTCCGCTTCAGGGCGTTTTGGGCCCGAAGGCGGTTCAGCGCGAGGTTTTTGAGAATCTTCTCGGCGTAGGCCCCAAGATGATCCGGCTCATCGGGCGGAATGTGATTCCAGACCTGAAGCCAGGTGTCATTCACGCATTCTTCTGCGTCTTCCCGGGAAAGCAGCCTTTCGGCAGCACGAAAGAGCCTTCGCCCGTATTGCCCTTCCAGTTCGGCAATCGCGCGCTCGTCACGTTTCATGAAAAGCTTGACGATTTCGGCATCCCGCATTTTGAGGTCCTCACCTGTATAGACACATTCTATCAGGAAAAGGGACAGTGTGGGACCAAAAAAAGTTGATTGCAGAAGGGCATTTCTGCCGATCTGCAATCAACCGATGCGTGATTTTGGTTAAAGAGCACCAAAAGGGTGTTTAAAAACCTGCCTCAGTAACCGCCTTCCTCCGTGCGGAGGATATTTCCTGCCTCGTCGAAGTAGTAGGTTATGGTTTTCACGTGGGTTTCTTCCGGCCAGGCGGCATAGATGAAATGGTTCCTGCCCCAGTACTCAAAGTGCGGGTCACGGATGCCTTTCAGCGTATCCTCATACAGTTTGTTCAACTCCTCACGGCTGGACAGTTCCTTATAATCATTGTTGATCGTCAGCGCGCAGACGCCTTCCTCGTCCCACCACGAGGGATCCCTCACTTCCACTAAAGGATTATAGAAGGCATAGATGCCCTGAGCGGCCTTTTCCTTCAGCTCCTTCCGGACGTCCTCCCGATACTGCTCATACAGTTCCTGCGCCTTTTTGATGCAGGCCTCCGGAAAATCCGTGTCGATCGGAAGATAGAACCCGATGTCCAGGAAGTAATCGTCCGTCTTCTCACAATCAGCCATGGCACAGATGCCGTGATCGGTCAGCGCGGGAAGAGCGGAAGAGGAGGGCAGGGTCCCGTCATAGGAGACCTGAAGCTCTTCGTACTTGTGATAGATCGTGACTTCTTCCATACAGTTCGTGAACCAGAGATCCAGCCAACTATCGCTGTTTGTCTGATTCAGAAGATCCAGAAGGCAGACTTCCCGGGGCGTGAAATAGAAGTTAAAGTCCGCTCCGTTGTTATAGTCCTGGATCAGAGAGAGGATCCAGTCTTCCGCGTTATAGATGGAAGCGTATCCGTAAGTCTTTGCTTTAAAGATGACTTCTCCGTAGAAATCGGCGTTGAAAATGTCCTTGCCTTTCGTATCGGTCTTGAACAGATCCTGAAGCGTGAGCCGCTCCCCGGTGTCCAGACGGACATTTGTTCCGATCTTTATGCTGAAGTGGGACACGTTCTGCTTATGGAAAATGTTTAAGGAATACAGCGACAGCACGTTATTGAAATTGGCGGTCACGACGACGCCGGACTGGATGTGCTGTTCTCCCTGCTTCACGTGCTGGAGGCCCTGAATCAGGGAGGCCTTGGCGTCTTCATGGAGCATGTCGTTGATCTTCTGAAGCACCGCTTCGTTGCTCAATCCGGTCAGGACGGCATACTGGTATTCATAGCCTCCGTAGGTATCGGTCTTCACGAGGACACGCACCGGATTCGTCGTGTAGGTGTCGCTCAGACTGACGGTCTTCTCGTTCGAAGCAGCCGGGTTCTCCGGATCGTAGGTGCCCACGTCGATGACCGGTACGTAGCCGGCGCGCTGGACGGCCTTCTGGCCGCGCTCGGAAAGGATGCCCTGGATGAGATTCAGTGTGTTCTCCGAAGCGTCGCCCTTTCTGGTGATCGCGTAGTAGGCGGTGAGGAGCGGATACCGGCCTTCACGGATCGTCGTGTTGTTGGGCTTCACGCCCTCCACGGCGATCATTTTCACGTTTTCGCCGAGGTACATGGTGTTGGCGTAGTAGTAATAGGAGTAGCCGATGGCATACTCGCCGCTGTCGAAGGCGGAGATCACGTCCACGATCTCCCTCATGCTATCCGCGACCGTGCCTTTCACGGGCTCCATCATCGGCGTGTCGCCCATGACGAGGGACAGCATGCCGGTCTGCGAGCCGGAGTCCGGATTCCGCTGGAAGGCCACGATCTCCGCGTCCTGGCCGCCGACTTCCTTCCAGTTCGTGATCTTGCCGCTGTAAATGTCGCGGATCTGCTGCAGGGTCAGCGATTCGACCGGATTCCGCTTGTTCACGAAGAATACAAAGCCTTCATTCGTGACTTTCTCGACCTCCAGCGTCACGCCTTTCTCCGCGGCGTAGGCATATTCATCCTGAGAGGGCTCTACGGCGAGGATCATGTCGCACTTTTTGTCGACAAGGTTCAGGTAGGACTGGTGACTCTTGGAATGGGTGATCTCCACATTTTCCGCGCCCGTGAACTCTTCCTGAAGGACCTTCGCCAGGGGCTTCGTGGAGGTGGAGCCGTCGACCTTGGGATAATCGTCGTCCGTGAAGGAAAGTGTCTCCGGATCGGCAGGAGCCGGCGCCCAGCCTTCATTGACCCAGATGGCATACCAGCCTTCTTCTTTGGAATAATGGATCTGCCAGGCTTTGTTGACGCCCGTTCCGTCCTCCGAGGGCCCGGATCCGGACAGGTAGGCCAGCACGTAGCGGGTGCTCATGTAATCGCGGATGAAGAGCGCGAGCGGGAGGTTCTGCCTTTCCCATTCGGCATTGTAGCTGATCTCAAGGCTTTCCCGGTACGCGTTTTGTTCCTCCGGGGTCATGGCCCGGACCGGAGCCTGCATCATCGCGCGTTCCATGATGGCTTCGCGGATAGCGGTCCAGTCGTCTTCGGTCAGCGGATGAAGCGCCCTTTCACGATAGAAGAGATCGGTCAGCACTTCGGTCATGTCGTCGAAGAATCCCGTCATAAGCCCGGCAGGGGCGTAAATATCCTTTTCTGCGAACCATTCACCGTCCTTCCGCTCAAAGCGGATCAGGTGGAACCAGTAGTCGTTCTCGTTCATCATGCTGGTATAGGCAGCCAGGATGACGAAAAGATCATCGTCGCTCCAGAGGACGGTCCCGGGAATGGCTTCAGGCTTTGTCCCATAGCGCCATCCCCAGTTCGCGCGGACCTCTTCCGAGATGCCGGTGAGTTCCGCCGGATCCCACTCATTGACGAGAAGGCCGGAGTACCGGAGCAGAATTTCAGCCTGGGCTTCCGTCAGCGCGCAGGCGGGGCCTGAGTAGGGGATCTCCTGGCCGAGCGTGATCTCTTTCTTCGGGGCGTCCGGATCCAGTGTGCTCATCGGCGGATCCGGTTCGATACGGTTGCCGGTCATCTCGGCCGTCCAATTCGCGTCGTTTTTCCGGAGAATGAAGGTCCAGCCATAGGTTTCCGGGCGGTACATCCCTTCAATGGCGGAAGAATCGATCCCCTGGACAGTTTTGGCATCCGCACCGTTCAGAAGCGCGGAGAACTGGACCCAGAGAAGTACGAGCTGTCCGTCCAGAAGGCTTTCATCCAAAGCCATCAGACGCGGAAGCCACTGCGCCTCCCAGTCCGGATCATAGATCGCGTCCAGGTATTCCCGGTAGATGCCCTTTTCATAGTCCGACATCCGAAGCGTGAGCGCGCTCATGTTCAGTTCGATCGCAGCGATCTTGGCTTCTTCCAACGCGTCTTCCGTCAAAGGAGTCTTCGTTCTGGCGTCCTGGATCAGTTCCGCGAGCAACTCGGTGCGCTGCGCCTGCGGTTCCAGGTCGTTGAACTCGTTGTCGCTGAACAGATCTTTCTTGACGAACCATCCGTACACGCTTTTGGTGAACTGGATGATGTGATGACGCGGCACCGAATCATAGCCTTTGTTGACAGATCTGCTTATACAGACCACGAACTGATAGTCGTCTTCCCAGATCAGGTTCAGCACCTTGATGTTCGTGTTGCTGTCTTCCCAGTACTCCCAGTTCTTCTTGACTTCTTTGGAAATGCTGGAAAGGTCCTGGACGTCTTCGGCATAGACGAGAAGCCGGGCATAGCTTTTCAGCGCTTCTTTTCTCTCTTCGGAGAGATCTGCGGATCTCTTTAGATAGTGCATCGTGACCGGATGTTCCGGATCATCCTCACCGGAGGGCGTCGGAGCTTCGGAAGAAGGCTCGGTCACCGGCTCGGTGGTCTCGGCCGGGGTCGCTTCGGTGCTTTCCTCGGGATCTGCTGTCGAGGAAGTGGTCTCTCCGGGCGGGTTCTTACAGGCAAAAAGCGAAAGAGTCATCGCCAGTATGCAAATGATCGATAAAAGTCTTTTCTTCATGACGGGCCTCTTTAAGGATTCGAAGGATTGAAGGGCATTTCCACGGGCGGTTCCGGACGGAAGCCGCCGCCGATATAATTTGCGGTCCAGGCGTTTTTCTCCAGGGAGACGTACAGCATCTCGTCAGTTTTCCATCCGGACCAATACGTGTAATCGTAAACGAGCACTACGGGATTCCGGTAATCGTAGGTCCAGCCGAGGACCTTGGGAAGATTCTCGTCCGACCAATCCGAATCATAGACAAGTGTCTGCGCTTCGCGGTATTTCCGGAGCGTTTCTTCGGACCAGCCTCTTTCCTGTTCTTTCACGATCCGCTCGAGCGCGGCTTCTTTCGCGGCTTCGGCCTCTTCTTCCGTGACCGGGCGCGCGGCGCGGGCTTTTTGGAACACGTTCTGAACGATTTCGTAGGTGTCGTCCAGGACGTCTGCCATCATCCAGAGGTCGCTTCGGACGTCGCGGCTCACGATCCAGCGTTCTCCGTCCTTTTGGAAAACGATGAGGTCGTAACGGAGGCCTTCGCCGATGGCTTTGCCGGAACGGCGGTAACAGCTGACGACGAATTCATTTTCTTCTTCCCAGACGACGCTGACCGTGAAATCAGCCGTGGCATAGGGGAGATAGTCCCAGTTGGCTTTGACTTCGTCGGAAAGGTAATCCAGCCCGGAGACGTCCTCGGTAAAGGCCAGAAGCCGTAGATAAGACTCGAGGAACTTCGTTTTGTCAGCGGCGTTGAGCTGCCGGGAGGCGTAAGAGATCTGGATCCAGCGGATCTCCGGCGTGCCCGGTTCGCCTTCCATGGCAGAGGATTCCGTCGTCGGCTCGGTGGAGGGTTCCGTTGAAGGCTCGGCGGTCGCTTCCGTCGGGGATTCCGTGACCGTGGTCGTTTCATCAGACGCGGGGGTCTTGTCGCTCGGATCCTCGCTCCTCTGGGAAGGTTCCACGCAGGCAGCCGTAAAAAGGGCGCCGGCCGCGAGGATGAGTATGAATAAAATGCAGAATATGCGGTGTTTCAAGAAAATCTCCTTCCTCCGGCGCATTTGCCGGTCAAGAATTCCAGTGTTTCAGCCGGGCGGTCAGCTCGTCTGGATGTCTGCGTAGTCGTTCATGATCGTCACGTCATCTTCCGTGAGACCGGTGTAGGCGATGCCGCCCTGCTCGTAGAAGGAGCCCCAGACCGCGGAGTATTTCAGTCCTTCGATGACGCTTCCGTCCCGGAGCGTGATCCGGATGTCGCGCTCGTAGAAAGCCTGAAGCGAAGTGTTTGCGCTCAGCTTGCTCTGGATCTCGGGAGATACGACCATCCTGGCGTGCTCCGCCATCGAGCCGGTTCCGTAGCAGACCATTTTCCGCAAAATGTCATAGACGGTCTGGATGTCGTTCTCGTTCTCGATGACGATCGGCTCGAAGCCCGTCTGGAGCGAGGGGTCGCTTGGATAGCTGGTGCCGCTCACGGGAAGGATCTCGATCTTCACGATGTCTTCTGCGGAAGTGACGTGATAGAAGGTGGCCAGCAGCGTTTTGTATTCATATTCGCTGAAACTGCAGCCCGGGAACTCTTTCTGAAGCGTGTCTCCGCCCCAGGTCTGGAAGCAGCTGAACTGCCAGAGGCTCAGACGGCCGTCGGACTCTTCGCGGATCAGATACTGAAGATTGAGGGAATTGTCCACCAGGTGCCATTTTCCGGCGCCGGAATAGTAGAGTTCGCCAAGGTGTTCGTGGAGGACGGCTTCATTTTGCAGGGAATCCGCATCGTAGTCGTCCGGAATATAGACGGAAGAGTACAACGCGACCCGATCGCCGAAGGGCAGGAAAGCGCTGGTCATGCCGATCCGGACGTCCGGAGCCAGCTTGAGCGCGGAAGCCATGGAGACCGGAGGCCTCTTGGGGCTGTTCGAGGGCTCGCTTTCCGAAGGAGAAGAGGACGGCTCGTCCGAAGGCTTCGGATCTGTCGGGTTGGAGGGCTCGGGCGCGGTCGTATGGTCCGCGATCTGTGTCGGATTCTTCGGGTCTTCCCGGTTGAGGCGCAGGATCCCCAGAACGCCGCCCGCGATGAGCGCGAGGATCAGTACGGCAGCGGCCGCCAGGAGAACGACGCGCCGCGCGGGAATCGTGACGACACGCTCCTTCCGGCTCATTTTCCGGGCAGCGGCTTCGGTATATTTTGGGTCGATCCGGCCGAGGGCCTCGCCGAAAATGTCTCTTTTGTCCATTTGAATGTGTCCTTTTCCGTTCACCCTTTTTGGAGGCTGTCCTTGAGTTCGTTCTTCATCCGGAGGAGCGTCTTTCGAATCTTGGCTTCCGAGAAACCAGTGTGTTCCTGGATCTCGGGGATGTTCTGTCCGTACAGGTAGTGCATGATGAAAATGTTCCGTTTGGAGGGGCTTTGCTTCCGGAGGAAGCTGTTCAGGAGATCGGTCGTTTCGAGGATCGCCTGTTCTTCGGTGTTGGCGCGCGGGTCGGGTATCGTCTGAGAGATCACGTCGTCCAGTTCCACCAGGGTCGCGCACCGCTTTAGTGCGTTTTGATCGCGGAGCCGGTTCAGGGCCAGGTTTTTGAGGATCTTCCGCGCGTAGGCTCCGAGATTGTCCGGCCGGTCGGGCGGGATGTGTTTCCAGAGCGTCAGGCAGGTGTCGTTCAGCACTTCCTCCGCGTCCTCCCGCGGAAGCGAGAGCGCTTCGGCCGTGCGAAGGAGCCTTCCGCCGTATTGCTGCTCGAATTCAGCGATACCGCGCTCATCTCGTTGGAAGAACAGTTGGACGATTTCCGTATCTCTCATGTGACCCCTCACATTCTTAGACACATTTTAGCAGAGTTTTGGAC
>DBVJ01000025.1 GCA_002308115.1 Lachnospiraceae bacterium UBA1267 | reverse complement strand
CCCGCCATGCTGGTCCATGGCGGGACGATCCTGTTTGCCGGCCTTCTGACCCTCGTTCTCCTCAAAAACCGGCCGGAACAAATGGGGCTCCATCCCCTGGGTTATGAAGACGCCGCGCATCCGGCCAAAAAAGGCCGCAGTCGCCACGTCGAGGAATGGGGAGGCGACAGTTTCAAAGGCGGCGTTGCCAAAAAGCCGGCCTTCTGGATCCTGGTCGTCGCATTTTTCCTCTGCACGCTTTGCTGCAGCACGCTTTTCAACATTGTCCCTGCGCACATCCGCGACCAGGGCATGAGTTCGGAAGTCTCCTCCCAGGTGCACAGCGTGATGCTGATCACGCTTGCCCTTGCCAAGATCATCGTGGGATTCTTCTGCGACCGCTTCTCCGCCCACAAAGTCGTCTTCTTCCTGATGGCCTCCAACATCGCCGCGGCCATCATGCTTGCGACCGTCCGGACGCCCGCCATGGCTCTTGTTGCGGTCAGCATTTATTCGTTCGGCCTCAGCTTTTCTACCATGATGCCCTCGCTTCTGGCTTCCGACCTCTTCGGTACGAACTCCTACGCCCGTTCCGTCGGCATCCTNNGTCAGCGCGATCTCGCTGGGCGGCATGACTTTGACGCCTTTCTGTAATTTCTTATATGACCAGCTCGGTTCCTATACGCCCATTATGTATGGCATTGCCGGCATCGCGGTCCTGATCACCATCCTCTTCGCCATCGTCAGTATCCTTGCGGAACGTGACAAGAAAAAATATCTGGAAGAGCATGCGGAACTGATGGAGATGCTGGGTACGGACGACGATCTCGAGGTTTGATCTTTCCTGCTTCCGCGCGAAGAGATTGGTTCAAGGTTTTCATAAAAAAGGGGCTTTCTGCTTCATGAGCAGAAAGCCCCTTCGCTTTCTTGGATGAAAGACACACATTTTCGGAAGTGTGCCTGGTTTATCTTGCCAGCGAGCCGCCGGAGAGGACGCCCGCGACCAGCAGGATCAGGATAAGAATGCCCAGCGCGATCCGATAGAAGCCGAAGGGAATGAAATCGTGTTTCTTCAGATAGCGGATGAAGAAGCGGATGACGAACAGGGAGACGACAAATGCGACGCCCATTCCGACGAAAAGCGCGATGTATTCGGTGGCTTTGAAGCCGAAGCCGGACTTTACGATCTTGACGAGGGAAGCGCCCAGCATGGTCGGGATGGCCACGAAGAAGGTGTATTCCGTCGCGCAGACGCGGGAGAAGCCCAGAAGCAGCGCGCCAAGTATCGTCACGCCGGAGCGGGAGGTGCCGGGGATGAGCGACAGGCACTGGACCGCGCCGATCAGGAGGGCATCCAGCCAGGTGATTTTCCGCATGTTCGTGACGCGCGCCTTGCGGCCCGGCATGAAGAACAGTTCGATCAGCACGAACAATGCGCCGTAGACCAGCATCATGATGCCGATCACCAGCCAGTTGTTCAGATACTGGTCGCGGAAGTCATCCAGGATCAGTCCGAGAATCGCGGCCGGAAGCACGGAAATGAGGATCTTCAGCCACAGGACGACCTTGTCCATGTAGAGATAATTGTCCGCAAAGCGCTGGAAGCCGCCGACGGCGCCACCCTCTTCCGGATTCGCGAACTGGCTCTTCTCCGGCGCGTTTTTCTTCGTGTGGAAGGGCCAGAGTCTCTGGAAATATACGACGATCACCGCGGCGATTGCGCCGAGCTGGATCACCACTTCAAAAACCGAGAAAAAGCCCGCCGTGGCATTCATCCGAAGGATCTGGTCCGCGAGTTCAATATGGGTGGAGCTCGAAATGGGGAGCCACTCCGTCAGGCCTTCGATCAGGCCGAAAAGGATCGATTTCAGAATTTCCATAGCTGCCTCCTTGCGGTTCATATTTTAGCATAGTTTCTGAATTGTGGAAAGTATTGTGATCCGCTGCTTGAAAACTACCCGGCCGGGTTTATAATGAAATCAAATTCACAAGGAGGTCCATGGCCATGGATCAGCATATTCTTGATTCGCTCTTTACCGACATTGACCGGCTTTCGCCCGGGTATGTCCGTTTCTGGAAGGATCTCTGTACCCTGGAAGGCCGTTCGGACGAGATCGACAATCTGAACCGGGTCGCGGACTTCATTGTTTCGCGTGCCGAATCCGTCGGTCTTCAGGTCATCCGCGAGCATGTGCCGGGCGCCGGCGATCCGCTCGTTCTGGTGCTTCCCGAAAAGCGCGGCGAAGACGGCGCACCTGTGCACGGAAGCTTTACCGATGCGGAGGGGCCGGTCTCTCTTCTGGGACATTTTGACACGGTCCATCCGGCGGGCGTCTTCGGCGAACCGGCCGTCACCGAAAAGGACGGCAAATTGTACGGCCCGGGCGTTTTCGACATGAAGGGCGGCATCGCCGCAGCCATTTTCGCCTGCGATATCCTGAACCGCTCAGGCCTTCCCCACCGGGAGATTCGCGTCATTTTGGATCCGGACGAGGAAAGCGGCGAGCATCTGGGCGCGGAGCGCAAGGCGTTTCATCTTAGGCATGTGAAGGGCTCTGTCGCCGCCATCAACTGTGAGAGCGGCGTCGCGGGCAAGATGACCGTCGGCCGCAAGGGCGTCCTCCGTGTCGCCATCGACATCACAGGCATCGCGGGCCACGCCGGTTCTCTCTATTTCCAGTCCGCAAGCGCGATCCGCGAGGCGGCATACAAGATCATTGCCCTGGAAAGCTTTTCGAAAGAGGGCGGGATCACCCTGAACGTCGGCCGGATCGAAGCCGGAACGGTCGTCAACATTGTCCCCGACCACGCCCATATGGAGGTCGACATCCGTTATCTGAATCCGGAGCAGTTTGAAGAAGTGAAGAATCACGTGGATCGCGTCACGCGCGAATGCACCGTGCCCGGCTGCAGCGCCGAGTGGCGCATCCTTCACATCCTGGAGCCCATGACCGAAACCGAAGGCAACCACCGGCTGTTTGATCTGTTTGCGAAGACCGCCCATGAAAATGGTCTCGAAGAGCTCTCTCCTCAGGTCGTCGGCGGCGGCTCCGACGCTGCATTCCCCACGCTCCTCGGCATTCCGACGATCTGCTCCGCGGGAACGATCGGCCTGAACGCACATACGCTCAAGGAGGAAGCGGACATCGACTCGCTTCCGAAGCGGACCAAGATCCTCGTCGCGTCGCTGCTTCAGATCTGAGCGTTTAGCGGCCCGGAAGGGGCATTGCTCTCCGCCAGAGGGAAGTTCATTCAGTCTTGATCTCCGCCGGAGGAAATGTTCAGTGAGATTTGAGAAAACTCTATTTTGCGCTGAACTTTTTGGCATAAGTTAAGCGTGTTTGAGGAAAGGCTTGTTTTGCGCCGAACTTTTTTGGCATAAGTTAAGCGCGTTTGAGGAAATGCTTGTTTTGCGCCGAACTTTTTTGGCATAAGTTAAGCGTGTTTGAGAAAAAACGCGATCTGTACTGAACTCTCCCGCAAATAGTTCAGTGCATTTGGGGAAAAGCTTGTTTTGTACTTAACTTTACCGAAAATAGTTCCGCGCATTTATGAAAAAGCGTGATCTGTACTGAACTTTCGCAAGTCCTCCCTAAAGCCCCACAGAAAAGCGCCTGCCCAATGGGCAGGCGCTCTTTGTTTGCCGGCGAATATATTTACCGGATCAGCGTGATGTTCCGGAACACGGACACCAGGGTGTTCGCGACGGTGGACATTGTCTTGATGAAGATATCCAGCGCAACGCCGACCACGTCCTTACGGGTATCGCCGACCGTATCGCCGGTAACGGCAGACTTATGGGCGTGCGAGCCCTTGCCGTAGCCCTTGAGGGCGCCGATCTCGATGTACTTCTTGGCGTTGTCGAAGGCGCCGCCGGAGTTGCCCATGAAGATCGCGCGCGGGATGGCGACGATCGTGGCGCCGATCAGAAGGCCGCCGACGAACTGGACGCCAAAGACGAAGCCGCCGATGATCGGAATGACCATTGCCAGGATGGACGGGAAGAGCATTTTCTTCAGCGCTTCCTTCGCGGCCAGCTGGATCATCATGTTGTAGTCGGGCGTCTCTTTGCCTGCGAGCACTTCGGGGGTCATCTGCTTGTCGCCGACGTCCGCCATGATCTTCGCGGAGTCGATGGTGTTGTCGGTCAGCATGGCCGAGAAATATTCGACCAGCGCGCCGCCGATGATGGCGCCCGCGACGACCGTGAACAGTGCAATGTTCAGTACCGGCTCTTCGCCGACTGCCGTGTAGTTGCCGACGTAGGAAACGATCAGGGACACGGT
>DBVJ01000049.1:3276-5681 GCA_002308115.1 Lachnospiraceae bacterium UBA1267 | reverse complement strand
GCGGAGAACCACATCGTGAAGACCAGGAAGAAGTTGAAGGTCTTGCGGAACAGAAGCCTTTTCTTGGAAAGCGCATACGCGCCGAGGATCGAGTAGCCGAGCGCCCAGATCGTACCGAAGATGGTCAGAAACAGCGTGTTGGAATAGGCATTCCAGAACATGTTGTTCGTGAACATCGCGCGGAAGGCGTCGAACTGGATGTTCTTCGGCAGCAGGATGATCTCGTTGTATTCCACTTCATGCTCGCCGGAGATCGCTGCGGAAATGGCGTAGATGAAAGGATACAGGCAGGCCAGCGCGAAGACCGTGAGGAGCGTGTAGCTGATGATCTTGAAGATCAGTTCCGAAACTTCGAGTTTGCGTTTCATACTTGATCTCCTCCTTTAATACAGCGACGTGTTCGACGCCTTGCGGGCGATCGTGTTGGCGCCGACGACCAGGAGCATGCCGATGACGTTGTTCATCATCTCCGCAGCCGAGGCAATTCCTTTGGATGCCCCCAGGAGACCGTAGCGCTGCGCGAAGGTCGAAACGACGTCGGCAGTGATGAAGGTGTTCGAGTTATACAGAAGGAGGACTTTCTCGTATCCGATGTTCAGGAGCGAACCGATCCTCGTGATCAGCATGATGACGATCGTCGACAGGATCGAGGGAAGCACGACGTAGCGCATCTGCGCCATCTTTCCGGCGCCGTCGATCTGCGCCGCCTCGTAGCTTGTGGGCGAAATCGCGATGATGGCCGCAAAGTATACGATGGAATCGTAACCTGCGCCTTCCCAGATGCCTGAAATGATGTAAATGGGCCGGAAGAAGGCCGGGATGTTCAGAAGACCCGCGTTGCCGACCGCTTCATCCACGACGCCCAGGGAGACCAGCGCTCTGGAGATGATGCCCATCTGAGAGGTCAGGGAGCCCTGCTTCACCAGCATGACCACCAGAGAAGTCATGACGACGGTCGACATGAACTTCGGGAGGTAGGTCAGGACCTGATAGGCGCTCCGCATGACGTTGGACTTGATCTCGTTAAAGAACAGCGCCAGGATGACCGGCATCGGGAAGCCGAACAGAAGCCCGTAGAAGCTCAGGATGAAAGTGTTCCTGAGGGCGCGGAAAAACTCCGTCGACAGGGTGTCGTTGCCCGACAGAAGGAGCTTGAAGTTTGAGAAGCCCGCAAAGTACTGATCCGCGACCGGCTTCACGTTGTCCGCCACCTTGAAGCTTCCCAGAAGCTCATACATGGGGAAGTAACGCCAGAACAGGAACACAAGAAGCATCGGCACCAGCATGATGTACAGACGCCAGTCCTTCAGGATCATGCGTCCGACATGGAGCCAGTGATGCTTCTCGACATCATCGCGCACCGCCTGCTGCGGGTCTTCGCGATACGTCCTGGTCGCCTCGTCATAGATCAGGAAATCCGCTGCTTTCGCTTTTGACTTTGAACTCATACGTGTCTCCCGTTTTCCTTATTGTGCTGCCGCTTATAGATCCTCGCGGCTTTGATCGTTCTGTTGTTCTTCCCGTTCTTTCTGCTGCCTCAGAAGATAATGCTTCTGATCCTCAAAGACGCCGTCCAGCCGGGAAGCGACCCATACCACCACCAGCGTAAAGAGGTCCGACAGGGCATCCATGGTGATGAACTTCCAGATCACGCCGATCCCGTTTCCGAAGATCAGGGCGACGAGCCCGCGTCCGACCTGCATGAGGACGATGACGGAAAGCGCGAACAGGAGGGTCAGGAGGAAGCTTTTACGGATCTTCTCCTTCCCGAATGCCTTGAAAAGGAGAATCGCCGCCATGGAGAGGACGTTCCCGACGACGTAGATGACGAACTGCTGGAGATTGCCGCCGGAAGTCCAGGCATAAACCAGTCCGCCCAGTGCGGCGTGGATCCCCGCGAAGGGGCCCCAGCGCATCAGTACGATCGCGGTCACGGCCGCCGTGACGGATACCGTGTACAGCTGATCCGGAAACCAGGACTTGGCCGCTCTGACGATCAGGAATTCAGTCAGGGCAAGGATCGCGGCAAAGATTGCAAGATCGATCCCTCTGTACTGCTTAAAGGTCAAATGAGGTCCCATTTTCTCCCCGTCCGGCACTCAGTCTGGTTCCGTTCATTTCTTCTCATTCCGGGCGTGTCCCGGAAAATGAACATAAATAGTCAATTTGTTGCTTTTATTGTAATTTCACAGGTCCCTTCCGTACATACCAAAAGCATGTGACTTTATGCACAAAAAAGACTTTTTCAGGCGGAGCCGCATGGTCATTCTGAAGCAGAGAGGCCGTTTCCGGAACCGAAGTTTGCTTGCATGATGCCGTTCTTTGTGCGATACTGGCCATGACAGGAGGCATCGGATCCATGGACAAAATATATCTCACACCCGAAGACAACCTGACCATTTCAT
>DBVJ01000049.1:0-3249 GCA_002308115.1 Lachnospiraceae bacterium UBA1267 | reverse complement strand
CTGATCACCACGCCCGGGATCACGGTCACGGGCGCAGGCGCGGACAAAACGAAGATCGTCTGGGACGACTATGCGAAGAAACTGGACGGCGCGGGACGGGAATACAACACCTTCCGGACCTGGAGCGTCGCAGTCTGCACGGATCATGTGACGTTCAGAGACCTCACGGTGGAAAACGATGCTCTCCGCCCGGATCTTAAAGGCCAGGAGGTCGCGCTTTCGGTCCTCGGCGATGACTTTCTCGCAGAAAACTGTGTCTTCCGTTCCACCCAGGACACCCTGTTCGCCGGTCCGCTTCCGCCCGACCTCATCGAGCGCTATGACGGCTTCCTCGCGGACATTCTCCGGAGGGACGGACATTTCCGCCAGGTCTACCGGAACTGCCGGATCGAAGGGTCCGTGGATTTCATCTTCGGATGCGCGGACGCCCTCTTCGACTGCTGCGAGATCCGTTCTGTCCATGAAGAACGGGATCTGGGCTTTGTCGCCGCGCCTGCTCACACTTTGGAGCAGACGGAGGGATTCCTCTTCCGGAACTGCTGCTTTACCAGGGAAGAAGGCGTCGGGAACCATACGATCTTCCTTGCGCGTCCGTGGCGTGACTACGGCCTCTCAGTCTTCGAAAACTGTACTTACGGCCCCCATATCCGGCCGGAAGGCTTTGACAAATGGAACGACACGGACCGCGACAAAACGGCCCGTTTCTATGAAACGCCGCCCGTTTCAGGACGCGTTCCGTGGGTCAGACTTCCTGATATACCCGCTGAATAAGTTCTCTTGCCGCCACGGCGTTCTCGTTCGAGGTGTTCTCCAGCGTGGCCTGGATAAATACTTTCTCGGTCTTCAGATAGCGAAGGATCGTCTCGTACTGCATCTCTCCCGTTCCGGCGGCGACACTTACGAGCTTCCCGTCCTTCCGGACGAAGTCTTTCAGATGCACCATGGCGATGTAGGGATCCAGTTTGTCGATCGCTTCCAGAAAGACGGACTCTCTCCGGTCCGCATTGTCCGGTCCCAGAAGGTTCACCGGGTCGAAAATGATCCGGAGGTTCGGGCTCTGAAGCGCGCGGATGACCTGAAGCGCGCGGTCCGGGTTGTATATGATGTGGCCCCAGACGGGCTCGATCGCCAGAATGACGCCGAATTGTTCCGCAAAAGATACCACGGGTTCCAGGTTGCGGATGAAGCACTGAAGCGCCTCCTCCGAGCGGGTGTTCCCGTCCGTTTTGTACTCCGCATTCGGACAACCGGTCTCCGTGCCGACCAGTCCGGCGCCCATCCATGCGCACATCTGGATGCTTCCGTAGTAATGTGCCTGGATGTCGCGGAGTTTCTCCGGATCCGGATGAGCGAGGTTCAGATAACAGCCCAGAACCGCCACGTCCAGTTCATTTTCCGAGAAAACCGCCCGAAAATGTTCCGCAAGTTCCGCGGTCATGGTCTCAGGGCCGTACGGCACGCACGGCAGCACCTTCTGCGGCGCAAGATGCACACACGCAAAACCTTCCTCGCGCGCTTTCCGCGCGCGGGATTCCAGGGTCTTTTCTTCGGCGCTCAGGCCTGCGTTCACGTCATGGAGACGGATGCCGATCTGGATCATGGCGCTCCTTCCTTACAAAGTACTCCGCCCGGCGCAAAAAGGCGCCGGGCGTTTTCATGAAATGTCTCAGAATCCGAAGTATTCCTTCGCGTTGTAGTAGCAGACGCCTCTCACGATCTCGCGGAGGGCTCTCTCATCGTCCGGATACTCGCCGTTCTCGACCCAGGTGCCGAGGACGTTACAGAGCACGCGGCGGAAATACTCGTGGCGCGCATAGGAGAAGAAGCTCCGGGAGTCGGTCAGCATGCCGACGAAGTTGCCCAGAACGGACTCATTGGCCAGATTTGTGATCTGCTGCTCCATGCCGGGCTTCGTGTCGTTGAACCACCAGGCGGAGCCGTGCTGCACGTGGTTCCGGTCGCCGTAGCCGACCTGGAAGCAGCTCATGACCGTCGTGATCATGGCGTTGTCGTTCGGGTTCAGGGAATAGACGATGGTCTTCGGAAGCTTGCCTTCCACCGCAAGCGCGTCCAGAAGGCGCGCAAGCGCCGTGCCGGAAAGTCTGTCGGAGATCGCGTCGAAGCCGGTATCCGGGCCCTTTAAACGGTACATTTTCGTGTTGTTGTTCCGGATCGCGCCGTAATGGAGCTGCATGACCCAGCCGCGTTCCGCGTACTCGCGGCCGAGGAAGAGCATCATCCACGTCTTGAACGCTTCTGCTTCTTCATCCGTGACGGCCTCGCCGCGAAGGCCTTTCTGGAAGATCGCGTTGACCTCTTCATCCGTGGCCGGACGGAAGGGCACGTAATCCAGGCCGTGGTCGGTCACGGAGCAGCCCATTTCTCCGAAGAAATCCATGCGTTTCTTCATGGCGTTCTTCAGGCAGTTGATGCACTTGATCTCGATGCCGGCGGCATCTCCGAGCACTTTAATATACTCCGCAAAGCCTTCCTTTTCGACGTTCATGGCCTTGTCGGGACGCATGGCCGGAAGGACCTTCGCCTTGAGCGCGCCTTCTTCCGCGATCATCTTGTGCCATTCAAGCGTGTCCGCCGGATCGTCCGTGGTGCAGATCACGTCGACGTTGGAATCGGCAATGACCTTTCGGACGTTCATGTCGGGGGCAGACAGAACCGCGTTGCAGGCATCGAAAATCTCGTCCGCCGTGTCACGGTTCAAGGGCTTCGTGACGCCGAAGTACCGCTGAAGTTCGAGATGCAGCCACTGATAGACCGGGTTTCCGATCGCGCGTTCCATGGCCTCGGCCAGATGATGGAACCGAAGACGGTCTTTCTCCAGATCCGCGACGCCGTCGCCCGTGACCTCTTCTTCCGGGAAGCCGCAGGCTCTGAGAAGACGCCAGATGTAGTGGTCGCCGTAGTTGCCGCCTCCTAAGAGCGCCTGGGTCACGTTGCCGAAGCGGCTGTTCAGCGCGATGTCCTTCGGCGGGATGTGGCAGTGGTAGTCGATGATCGGCAGATCCTCGGCGTACTCGTGGTACAGCCGCTTCGCCGTTTCGTTCGACAGCAGGAAATCCTTGTCCATAAATGCTTTCATGTCATACTCTCCTTCGTTTATTCTGATGTCTGGTTCTCTTCTGCTTCCATAAAATACATTCGTGCGGAGAAATCCTGGAAGAACCGCACGCGGTTGTCGTAGCCTGTGCCGCCGAAAGCAGGCGCGAGATGCACGCCCTCTTCCATCAGCAT
>DBVJ01000002.1 GCA_002308115.1 Lachnospiraceae bacterium UBA1267 | reverse complement strand
GGACAGTGCAGCAGAAATATACCGCCAATGCCGAGCCCGGCGGTGTCTGAAACACAATCACGAGCCGATGCTTGCATCAGGATCGTGAACCGGGTTTCAGACAAGATGTGGCGAAGCCACGTACGAACATGAAGCGAAGCGGAATGTGAGTACCGCCGGATATGCCGAACCGCCAGGCTCGGCATTGGTAAGGGTGGAAGGGCAGTGTAAGAGACTACCGCCGGCACGGTAACGGGCCGGGCACATGTAAACCCCATCCGAAGCAAGACCGAAACGTGACAACGGGCGGCCCGTCCAGTCACAGGTTGGTTGCTTGAGCCTGCCGGCAACGGCAGGTCTAGACAGATGATCACCCACGACATAACCCGGCTTATCGTCCCTCTGCACCCATCGCATACCATGGCCCGCGGCAACGCCGCGGGCCTTTCGTATTCTGTACGGATGCCGGGACTCTTGCGATATGGGAGGGGATGGTGTATAATACCTTATCTGTATGGTCGGGTAATGCCGCCATACGGAAAGCATTCGGCGAAAGCCATTTGTCGGAGGGAAAAACATGCATCCGATTCTGTTTACCATCGGTGACAAGATCACGATCTACGGCTACGGTCTCATGATCGCGCTCGGCATGATCACATGCGTCGTGGTAGCGTATCTTCGCGCCGGAAAGCGCTATGGCACCGATCCGGACATTTTGTTCAACTGCGCCCTCATCGGCATCGTGAGCGGTATGATCGGCGCCAAGCTGACGTACTGGATCGTTGAATTCCTGAAGGATCCGAAGGGCTTTGACTTTGTCTGGCAGCTCAAAAACTTCACCGCGGGCTTTGTGGTCTACGGCGGACTGATCCTGGGTGTGTTGTGCTGCTGGTTCTATGTGAAGAAGATCAAGAAGAAAAGCTTCCTGAAGATCTTCGACATTGCGGCGCCTTCGATCGCGATCGGACAGGGCATCGGCCGTATCGGCTGCTTCCTGGCAGGCTGCTGCTTCGGAAAGGAGATCCCCGCGGGGCACTGGCTTTCTTTCATTGGAGTCGTATTCCCGAACGAAGCACTCTGCGAAGCGCCTGCGGGCGTGCTTCTCTGGCCCACGCAGCTGATGTCTGTGGCGGGCGACCTGCTTTTGGCCGCGTTCCTGATCTGGTATACGGACCGCGAACGTTTCGCGGGCGAGGTCAGCGTATTATACATTGGCCTCTATGCCATCGGCCGCTTCCTCATCGAGTTCCTGAGAGGAGACGAAGTGCGTGGTTTCGTGGGCTTCCTTTCCACGTCTCAGTTTATCGCGGTGATCATGCTGGTCCTGGCGGTTGCGCTGTGGTTCGTGTTCAAAAAGATCCATGTTGAGCCGCTTCGTCCGGTCGGAGCATATGTAAAGCCGGATGACGATGAAGACGACGAGGATGAGGATGAGGACGAGGATGAGGATGAGGACGACGAAAACACCGACGTCCCGGACGAGACCTCAGAGGAAAAATCCATAAAGGAAGACGGTCAGGACAAAACCGACGGATCGGAAGACTCCGGCGAAGAAGTGATTGAAAACAATGAGAAAAAAGACTGAAGAACTGAAGATCTACACCTATGATCCCCTGATGCGCCGCTATAAGAGCGACGTGGAGCTTAGGCTGTCCAATTATCAGAACAAGCGTGCAGAGCTTCTTCAGGGCAAGAGGAAACTCTCGAGTTTCGCGAACGGGCATCATTATTTCGGCATGCATCTCGAAGGAAAGAGCGTCGTGTTCCGTGAATGGGCCCCTGCGGCAGAGAGAGTCCTCGTTGCCGGAGATTTCAATGGCTGGGACGGCTCGAAGGCAGAGTGCACGAGACTCGAAAACGGCGTGTGGGAAGTCCGTTTTCCTGAAGAGTACCGCCCGGAAGACGGACAGAAGTACAAGCTTCACATCACTCATAACGGTGAGTTTCTGGAGCGTATTCCGACTTATGCCAACTACGTGGTGCAGGATCCTTCCACACATATCTGGTCTGCGGAAGTCCATCTTCAGGGCGAAGAGCATCCGTACAAGTGGCAGAATCAGCGCATCGAATCTTCGGAACGCCCGGTCATTTACGAGTGCCACATCGGCATGGCGACGGAAGAGTACCGCGTCGGCACCTATGCCGAATTCCGCGACAATGTGCTTCCGAGGATCGCGGCGGACGGCTACAATACGGTCCAGATCATGGCGATCATGGAGCATCCGTATTATGCGTCTTTCGGCTATCAGGTCTCGAACTTCTTCGCGGCTTCCTCACGCTTCGGCGCGCCGGAAGACCTGAAGTCGCTGATCGATACGGCGCACGGCCTTGGACTCAGGGTGCTTCTGGACGTCGTGCATTCCCACGCCGTGGCAAATGAGTGGGAAGGACTCGCGCGTTTCGACGGCACGGAGTATCAGTTCTTCCACGCAGGCGCGGAAGGCAATCATTCCGCCTGGGGCACGAAACTCTTCGATTACGGCAAGAACGAAGTTCTGCATTTCCTTCTGTCCAACCTGAAGTTCTGGATGGAAGAGTATCACTTCGACGGCTTCCGTTTTGACGGCGTAACGAGCATGCTCTATCACGATCATGGCCTCGGAACCGCCTTCGACAGCTACGACAAGTATTTTTCCATGAACACCGATACGCAGGCGGTGACCTACCTCATGCTTGCGAATGAAGTGATCCATGAGACCAATCCCTATGCGCTGACCATCGCGGAAGACATGTCCGGCATGCCAGGCATGTGCCTTCCTCAGAAAGAAGGCGGCATCGGCTTTGATTTCCGTCTCAACATGGGCTCTCCGGACCTCTGGATCCGGCTTCTGACCACCAGGAAGGACGAGGACTGGTCCATGTGGGAACTCTGGTACGAGCTGACCGGACACCGTCCGCACGAGGGTGTCATCGGCTATGCGGAGTCGCATGACCAGGCGCTGGTCGGCGACAAGACGATCATGTTCCGCCTTTGCGACCAGGAAATGTACTGGCACATGCAGAAATCGGACCGCAACAACATGGTCGTGAACCGCGGCATCGCGCTTCACAAGATGATCCGCCTTCTGGTCTTCTCACTGGCGCCGAACGGCTACCTCAATTTCATGGGCAATGAGTTCGGCCANNCGGCCATCCCGAGTGGATCGACTTCCCGCGGGAAGGCAACGGCTGGTCCCACAAATACTGCCGGCGTCAGTGGAGCCTCGTCGACAATCCGGATCTCCGCTTCAGGGAGCTTGGCGCATTCGACAAGGCAATGCTGAAAAACGGCCGCGCAGTCCGGATCTTCTCGGACCTTGCCGAGAACCTCTGGGTGAACGAGGGCGACAAAGTCCTGATCTTCAAGCGCGCGGATGAGACCTATGTCTTCAACTTTAATACGCATAACTCATTCACCGGCTATTTCATCCCCGGCGACGGAACAGGCTCTTATGAGCTCGTATTCTCAACGGATGACACCGAATTCGGCGGCTACGGCAGAGTGAGCCACGAAACAGATTACCAGACCGAAACACTTCCGGACGGCAGGACGGGCTTCCAGGCCTACTTGCCCGCCAGGACAGCTTCCGTGTTCAGAAAGAAAGAGAACTGAGAAGGTGCAGAAATGGCCGCACGCATCCATTTTGTCCGGATCATCCGTGAACTCGCAGAAGAACTCGGCCTGGAGGCGGAGAGCTACTCGAACGACTGGGGCTTCCGGCTCCGGAAGAACGGGAAGACACGCTATGTCGTGGGATATCATTTTCCGCTGAACCGCTCGAGCGCGAAAGAACTCTGCCAGGATAAGTCCCTGACGTATGATGCGCTCAAAAGCGCGGGCGTTCCGGCTGTTCCGCACATTTTCATCCCTTCCGCGAGCGCGGGCGGGAGCGAAGATCCGGAGGAATGGCGGCCGCTTCTTTCTGAGTTCATCCGTGAGACCGGTTTCGTGGTCGTGAAAGACAATTACGGCACCGGCGGGAACCGGGTGTTCCGCTGTGACAATGTGGAAGACGCTGTTGCCAGGATCCGGGAACTCCACAAGATCATTTACGGCGCGGCGGTCTGCCCGTGGCAGGAGATCCATGAAGAGTACCGTGTGACGATGCTGCTTCACGAGCCGCAGCTTGTGATCCGCAAGGAACGCCGCTATAAAATGCTTCCGGACGGCACGAAAGAGTATCTGGAATGGCGTCATAATCTGGGGCTGGGGGCAGTCGCCTACCGGGTCACGGATCCGGATATCCTCCGGAGCGTGGAAGAGATCGCGGTCCGCGCATCCCGCACCATGGACATCAGTTTTGCCTCAGTGGATGTTGTGGATACCGATGAGGGCCTCAAGGTCCTGGAAGTCAACGCCGGCGTCATGATGGAACATTTCGCGGGGCAGGACGAAGAAGATTACGAGATTGCCAAGAGCATCTACAGGAAAGCGCTCATCAAAGCCTTTGAGGATTGAGAGAGGAAGAGATCATGATCGATTTTGAAGAAGAACTGAAGAAATTCAAACCCAGTCTTGAGATCGACGAAACAGAAAGCGCCATTCTGGAAGCGGATGAGAACGACATGGTCGATCTCATGATCCAGATGATGAACGAGTATCGCGACCGTCACTGATCGGAGGCAGGTATGTATTGCTACCGCTGCAACGGCACGCTGGATCTCGGCCGCGACACCTGCGGAAAGTGCGGGACGGACATACGGATCTACAAGAAGATCGTGTATGCCTCCAACCGCGCCTATAATTCCGCGCTGGTAAAAGCCAATTCCCGAAATCTCTCCGGTGCCCGCGAGGATCTGAAACAGAGCCTCTATCTCTATAAGAAGAATATCATGGCCCGCAATCTTCTGGGTCTTGTGGAGTATGCGCTCGGCGAACCGGCGGAAGCCCTGAAACAATGGGTCATCGCGAAGAATCTGGCTTCGGACAACCGTGACGCCGACCGTTACATCAATGCCATGCGCCGCTCTTCCAAGGAAATGGATTCGGAAGGCCATGGCGTCAAGAAACTGAATCAGGCCCTGACCTATGCGCGGAACGACGCGGACGACCTGGCCGTGATCCAGCTGAAGAAGGTCATTTCCGTTCACCCCAACATGACCAAGGCCTATAACCTTCTGGCCCTTCTGTATATGAAGACGCAGCGGACCGAGCAGGCCAAGCGCGTGCTTCGCAACTGCCTGCAGGTGGATACCGGCAATGTCACCGCGCTTCGTTATCTGAAAGATATTGAAGAGACCGAGGCCGCAGGCGGCGCCCGGAACGTCGGGACCGTCGGTGAAAATGAACGGGAGCAGCTCATCATTCCCGTCCGGTTCAGGGACTACGGGACCTATCTATCCAATGCGCTTTACATTCTTCTCGGACTTGTCATCGGTCTTCTGATCGCCTGGTTCGTGATCGTGCCGGGGCGCGTGGAGAAGAAGACCGGAGATCAGGAGGCCAACCTCCGTTCTCTGGAATCGGAGATCGGCTCGCTGCAGGACAAAGTAAACTACTACGAGGCCAGCGCGCAGTCCACCGACGAGATCGTCTCTATCGAAACCACGGAACACGATCCGGACGAAGTGACCACGGAAGAACCTTCCACGGAAGCCTTTGTGGTCGAGTCGCTGCCGAAGAAGCCTGAATGGATCACCTCCTGGCGTCTCAACCAGGAAGCGGTCGTAAACTGCGTGAATCAGTACAACCAGCCGGATTATCCTGCCACGATCAACACGTTTTTCACGATCAATCCGACGCTCTTAAGCGCAAACAACGAGACCCATTACCGGAACCTTGCGGCGCTTCTGTTTGACAGTCAGGTGAGCCAGATCATGATGCGTGCAGCAGCGAACCAGTTCAACTCGAATCAGTTCGCCGCCGCGGCTTCGTTCTATGACGCGCTGGCCCTTCTTCACCCGGAAAACGCGTATTTCATCTATCATGCGGGACGGGCGTATGAGAATCTGGGACAGACAGAGCTGGCCGCAAACCGCTACTGGCAGACCGCGGTCCTGTACCCCGGCACGTCCGAAGGTGCGAACTCGGCGCAGCGTTATATGCAGCTGACCGGGAATCCTGAACTTCCGCCGCTTCCTTCGGGAACGGAGATCTCGGATTACACGAGAGGATATACCGCGGATTATTTCACCGATCAGATCACGAACTGATAAAGGCGTGAGAAAAGAAGAGGACTGCAGCAAGGGCTGCAGTCCTCTTTTGATTTATACGTCGGGGTCACAGGGCGGAGCGGGTCTGTTCCAGAAGCATTTCATGGATCTCTGCCGGCTTTTTCTCCAGAACGAATCCCAGTTCCTGACAGAGGGCCGTCTCGGCAAGCTTCTGATAGCGGTCGTCCACCGCGGTCTTCTTTTTTCCTTGCTTCATCCGGGCCTCTCCGCGGTCATGCATGCATTTCAGTATACCGACCAGGCGCTTCGGATCCAAAGATTTCAGCGCGTCTTTATAGACCTGCTCCCTGAGACGGTCGTTTTCGACTTCGGTCGCCTCGATCCCGCCGATCTCACGGATCAGGTTACGGGCTTCGGTCTTGTTCATGACAAGACGAAGGTCCGAATATTCTTCCGCCACAGGCACATAGACCCGCATTCTGTCGTTCGCGACAGGCAGCAGAAGATAGTAGGGCACCTGTCGCTTGTCTTGATAGGAATCTAAAAGAAGTTCGCTGTCTACCCGGCAAACGCCCTCGTTCATTTTTACCACATAATCACCGATGTGGATCACTGCCGTGCCCCCCTTTCTGCAATCTGATATTCGCGGATACTACCAATACTTTATCTTATTTTCCGAAAAATGTCAAAAGTTTTCGTGACATTTTCTGCAAAATGAATCAAAAAAGCAGTTTTGAAAAAGAGCAGAAAACCGCATAAAACAAGTGCTTGACGAGTTTTCATGCCTGTGCTATATTCTTAAAAGCTGTATTTTGCGGCCGTATGCCCGAAAGCGGCTTGAAACAAGCAAAAACAGCTCGCGAATGCCTGTTCGCGGAAGAGCAAATAGGAGGTGGAGAAGTGCGAGTAAGAATCACTCTGGAATGTACTGAATGCCATCACCGCAACTATAACCTGACGAAGGAGAAGAAGAACCATCCCGAAAGGATGGAGACCAAGAAATACTGCCCCTTCTGTCAGAAACACACCAACCACAAGGAAACAAAGTGAGGGTGTAACATGGCTGCGAAGGATGACAAGAACAGGAAGTCGGACAAGAAGAAATCCGACAAGCCGGGTCTCATTGAAAGAATCAAGAAATTCTTCAAGAGCCTGAAGACAGAATTTAAGAAGATCGTATGGCCCAACAGGTCACAGCTTGTGAAGCAGACGATCGCTGTTCTGCTGATCTCCCTGCTTCTTGGAGCTTTTATCTGGCTCATTGATTTCGGCGCGAAGTCGTTAATCGGTGTGACCAGTCAGGTCGGAACGGGAACAACGACCGCCCCGACCGAAAGCGCTAAATGACGAGGTAGCAACTATGGCGGAAACAGAGGCGAAATGGTACGTGGCTCATACTTATTCAGGGTATGAGAACAAGGTCAAGGCAGACCTCGAGAAGACGATCGAAAACCGTAATCTGGAAGATACGATCCTCGAAGTGTCTGTACCGACGATGGAAGTCGTCGAAGTCAAGAACGGCCAGAAAAAGGTCGTTGAGAAGAAGCTGTTTCCCGGCTACGTACTCGTTCGTATGATCATGAACGAGGACACCTGGTACATCGTCCGCAACACACGCGGCGTGACGGGCTTCGTAGGCATGAAAGCCTCCGATCCCACACCGCTTTCGGACGAAGAAGTCAGGAACCTCGGCATGGGTCCGAAGAAGAGGAATGTGGTCGTCGATTATCAGGTCGGAGATGAAGTCATCGCGATTTCGGGCGCATGGCGTGACACGACCGGCCGGATCGCTGCGATCAATCAGCAGAAACAGACTGTCACCATCATGGTCGAAATGTTCGGCCGTGAGACTCCGGTAGAACTCGGAGTCACAGAAGTCAAGAAGAAGACGTAAGCGCGCATGCTTACGCCTGTGGGAGGGAAAATCCCGCTAAACCACAAAGGAGGTGCCTGAATGGC
>DBVJ01000014.1 GCA_002308115.1 Lachnospiraceae bacterium UBA1267 | reverse complement strand
TGATCGGCGACGGTGAAAGCCAGGAAGGTCAGATATGGGAAGCAGCAATGCTCGCCGGGAACGAAGAACTCAGCAACCTGTTCGCCTTTACGGATTTGAACCGTTATCAGCTGGACGGGGCTGTGGAAGACGTGAACGGACTGGATTCTCTGGAAGACAAGTGGCGGAGCTTTAACTGGAACGTTTATACGCTCAGCGACGGAAACGACTTGATACAGCTCGTTTCGGCCATCCGTGGGTTAAAAGATTATCACCCCAATGACAAGCCCACGATGGTTCTGATGCATACGGTGAAAGGGAAGGGCGTTTCCTTTGTGGAAGCCATGCGTTCCAACAATCACAATGCCAATCTGTCGCCGGAGGAAACAGTACGGGCACTCAATGAGATCATGGGTCGTGAGACCGGAATTACGGAGGAGGATGTGAAAGCAGCGCGCTTCCCTGATCCGATAGAAAGGGGGACTTTCTGATGGAAATGCGTCATGCTTATGCGGACTGTCTCCGCCAGCTGATGGAGGAAGACCCGCGCGTTGTTCTTCTGGATGCGGACCTCAGTAAGGCCAGCGGGACGTTGCCGCTTCATAAAGGCTTTCCCAAACAGACCCTGGACTGCGGCATCCAGGAAGCCAATATGGCCTCGGTTGCCGCCGGACTTGCGAGTTATGGATACAAACCCTGGATCGAGAGTTTCGCGGTCTTTGCGTCCCGCCGGATCCTGGACCAGATCACGATCTCGATCGCCTATGCGGGCCGCAACGTGAAGATCGTCGGCACGGACCCGGGCATCGGGGCTGAACTGAACGGCGGCACACATATGGCCGTTATGGATATCAATGCGCTCCGCGGTGTACCGGGCATGGTGATCTTTGAACCCGTGGACGAGTGCCAGCTTCGGAAAGCCATGCCGGTGCTGAATGCGTATGAGGGGCCGGTCTACATGCGTCTGTTCAGAAAGAACTGCCCGGACATTTTCCCGGAAGACTATGTGTTCGATCTCTTTAAAGCAGACCTGCTTCGGGAGGGGACGGACGTCACGCTGTTCGCGACCGGCATCGAAGTGAAGGAAACATTGGACGCGGCGGAGATCCTGGAGAAGGAAGGCGTTTCCGCCGAAGTGATCAATGTACACACGCTGAAACCCATCGACCGGGAAACGATCCTGGCATCGGTCCGGAAAACCGGCTGTGCCGTGACTGCGGAGAACCACAGTGTGATCGGCGGTCTGCATTCCGCGGTTCTGGAAACTCTCGCGGAGGAGAAGATCCCGGTAACTGCCGTCGGCTTCAGAGACTGCTTCGGAGAAGTCGGAAAGATTCCTTATCTTCATGAAAAGATCGGGCTTACGGCGGAACATATCGTGAAAGAAGCGCACCGCGCGCTGGAACTGAAATAAACGGAGGACAACAATATGAAACTGGCCATCGGCAGCGACAAATCAGGCTACAATGCAAAAGAAGCCATCAAGGCATGGCTTATGGAAGAGGGCGCGGAACTTGGCGTCGAATTTGACGATCTGGGAACGACCGATCCCGATCATCCGATGCCCTACGTGGACGTGGCGGAACTCGTGGCGCCGCTTGTGCAGAACGGCACATACGACCGTGCGGTGCTTATCTGCGGCACGGGCGCGGGCATGAACATTGTTTCGAACAAATATAAGGGCGTTCACGCGGTTGCCTGCGAAGGCCTGTACTCTGCGCGCATGGCCCGTGCCATCAACGGCGCGAACGTGATCTGCATGGGCGGCTGGATCGTCGGGCCGGAAATGGCCGTCGCAATGGTCCGCGCATTTCTGACGACGGAATGGCTTGAAGGACTGGAAGACTGGCGGCAGGCCAATCTGAAGCGTTTTAATGCCAAAGTCGAAAGCATCGAAGACCAGATTTACGGCTGAATACGCAGATTGCAGGAAAAAATGATGAATGAATTTGTCTTTGCCCAGCCGGTCAGGCTGTATTTCGGAGCAGGACGTCTGGATACACTCTCCGATATTTTAAAGGAACTTGGCGTCTCAAAGGCCGTCATGGTCTGTGATCCTTTCCTGAGAGCCAAAGCGGAAGAACTTCGGAAAAAATGTCCAGTGATCATGGATATTTTCTCCGACGTCGAACCCAACCCGCAGCTTCGGGGCGCCGAGGCCGCAGCGCTGATGGCGCGCGAACTACAGGCGGAAGCCATTATCGGCATGGGCGGCGGAAGCACCATGGACACCGCCAAGTTTGCTGCCGCGACGGCATTGTCCGAGCTTCCCATCGACGTGTGTTATGAACAGGCACGCTTTGCGGAAAAGCGGCTTCTGGTGATTGCAATCCCCTCAACTGCAGGCACCGGCTCCGAGGTGACGCAGGTATCGGTCATGAGCCGGGGAGAAGAGAAGAAGACCATCAACAACCCGGTCTTTATGCCCGTCGCCGCGGTGGTGGATCCATGCCTGATGCTGACCGTGCCTCCGAAAACAACGATGATGACCGGTCTTGACGCGCTGTCGCATGCGCTGGAGGGCTTCTGGTCCGTGAACCATCAGCCGATCTGTGATCTTTACGCGGAAGAAGCCATCCGTCTCGTGCTCCGGAATCTTGAAAGAAGCTTCCGGGACGGTCAGGATCTGGAGGCGCGTTCGAACATGGCTTACGCCGCGCTCCTCGCAGGCCTTGCCTTCGGACAGCCCAAGACCGCGGGCTGCCACGCCTGTTCCTATCCGCTGTCCCAGGATTATCATCTGCCGCACGGAGAAGCCTGCGCTTTCACGCTGGACAGCTTCGTGCAGATCAACACAAGTCCCCGCATGGAAGAGATGCTTCAGCGCGCCGGGCTTCCCGGCGGTTCTGTGGAACTCGTTTCACGCATCCGCGCGCTGAAGGCTTTGGCCGGGCTTCGGACAAAACTCGGCAATCTCGGCCAGGTGGATGTTGAGAAACTTGCAGAAGACTGCGCGGTCCATCCGCTCATGCGGAACAATCCGGTGAAAATGTCCCCGGAAGCACTGAAGAGCATGTTTGAGGCGCTTTCATAAACTTTGAATCAGACGGACGAGCCCGTATCCGTCCGGAGAAAGGAACCGTTTCATGTTTGAGATCATCCGCAGCCGGGATGCATATGAGTGGAAATTCGGAGACAGAGTCATTCTCCGTCATACGAAGGAAGAACCCTTTGCCACGGCCATCCTCCGTGAGAAAACCTATACCACAGACCGCGGGACGGTGAAGGAGGAGATCGTTGTCAAGGAGCGTATCCCGCTTACGGAATACACCTTGACCGACAGCGGCGTGATTTTCCACGCCGGAGACGTGCAGGTGAAAGTCGAGCCGCAGGAAGGCCAGAACCGCGTCATGGCGCTTCTGACCGGCACGAGCCGGTATGCCTTTGAATTCGCGTTTCCGAAGATTCCGGGCGAACCCGTTTTCGGCGGCGGAGAACAATACCGCCAGCTGAATCTTCAGGGCAAGTACGTGAAAAACCTGGTCTCGGAGCACATCAAAGCCAAGACCGTTCTTGAGAAAGCCTTTCTTCCGCGCGCCCTCTATAAAGAGAAAGCGCATGAGGAGATCGGCACGTACGCGCCGATGCCCATTTTCGTGTTCGGAGACTGCACGCTGATCTATGTGGACACCAAGGCGGACGGTATTGAGCACTTTGAACACGACAGATATCTGTTCAGCTACGACAACTGTCCGGAAAAGATCGTCTGGCTTAGGGAAGACAGTTACGAGGCGCTCGGGCGCGCGCTGACAAGGGAGTTTCCGAACCGGCAGTATCTTCCGGACTGGTGCCATGACGGCATGATCATGGGTGTCCAGGGAGGCACAGACGTGATCCTGAAGACTGCCAGGGACATGATCGAAAGCGGCATCAAAGTCTCCGGTATCTGGTCGCAGGACTGGTCCGGCTTCAACCGCACCGTCATGGGCTATCAGGTCTACTGGAACTGGGAGGCGGACGAGAAGCTTTACCATGACCTCAGAGACTGCATCCAAAAGCTGCGGGAAATGGGCATCCGTTTCCTGGCATACATTAACCCCTACCTCCTCGAAGGCAGCCGTCTCTATGAATACTGCAAGGAGCAGGGCTACCTTATCACAAAGAAGGACGGAAGCATTTACCACATCAAATCGACGACCTTCAACGCCGGCATGATCGACCTGACCAATCCGAAGGCGGTGGAATACACAAAGGAAGTACTGATCAAGAAGAACATGCTGGATCTTGGCATCAAGGGCTGGATGGCGGACTTCGGCGAATATCTGCCGCTGGACTGCGTGCTGCATAACGGCGACCCGACGAAACTGCATAATCTGTGGCCTTTCCTTTGGGCGAAACTGAACCGCAGGGCGGTCGAAGAGTACGGTGATCCGGACGTGTTCTTCTTCACCCGGTCGGGATATCTGGGCGTTCAGGAATTCACACCAATCATGTGGAACGGCGACCAGCATACGGATACGACCAGGGACTACGGCATGCCCTGCGTCATGCCCGCATCGTTTAATCTCGGCTTCTCCGGGCTCACGCTCATGCATTCGGACGTCGGCGGATTCTTCTCCTTCGGGAAACTGAAGAGAAATCCCGAACTGGTCATCCGATGGATGGAAATGAGCGCGCTCTCGCCCTTGATGCGGAGCCATGAATCCATCCGCCCCTGGGCCAACGCACAGCCCTACGACAAAAAGACCGCGCCTTATACCGCACGTCTCAGCGCCTTCCATGCTGCCCTCAAGCCTTATGTGAAAAAGGTCGTCGAGGAGGCCAGGGAAGGTCTGCCTTCGATCCGCCCGGACTTCTATGTTTCCGGCGATTTCAAGGACCATCACGATGAATACGCCTATTTCTTCGGAAGCGACGTGTTTGTCGCGCCGGTCATCGAACGGAAGGCGAAAACCCGCACCGTATTCCTGCCCGAGGGACAATGGGTGTCCTTTGCGGACGGCAGGGACTACGACGGAGGGCAGGAGATCACATTTGCCGCCCGGCTCGGCGTGCCCACAGCGTTCTACCGGAAGGAAAGCGCATTCAAGGAAATCTTCAGTGAAGCGGCGAAACTGCTTCCCTAAACGACAATATGATCAACGAGAAGGAGTAACACCATGTCAGAAGAAAAAGTCAACGTCACCGAGAAGGGCGCCGGGGCTCCGAACGAGTCCTTCATTGCCCGTACGAGCGGCATCACCATGAAAGACAAGATCGGCTATGCGATGGGCGACTTCGCATCGCTTCTGGTCTTCGGTCTTGTGCAGTCGGTGCTTCAGAAGTATTACACAGACGTTCTCCAGATCTCCATCGTGAGCGTCCTCATCATGTTCGTCGTCGCCCGCGTCTGGGATGCCATCAACGACCCGCTCTGGGGCCGCATCATCGACGGCGCGAAGCGCAAGGAAGACGGCCGCTACCGCCGCTGGCTCAAGATCTTCGCGATTCCGGTCGCGCTTGCCGCGGTGCTCATGTTTGTCCGGATCCCCGGCATGTCCGAGACCGGCAACTTCATCTGGGCCACCGTCACCTACATTCTCTTCGGAATGGTTTACACCTGCATCAACATTCCCTACGGCTCGCTCGCAACGGTCATCACTTCAGACGATAAGGAACGTTCCTCGCTTTCGGTGTTCCGTTCCATCGGATCCACCTTCGGCGCAATGCCTGCAATGGCGCTGGCCAGCTTCTGCTATGTGACCCGTGACGGCGTCAAATCCATGAGCTACACGCGGATCATCATCGGCGTCTCCGTGATCGCAGTCCTTGCCGTCGTTGGCTACTTCATTACCTACAAGCTCACCAAGGAACGCGTCGTCACCGCCCCCAAGCCTAAGAAGGAAAAGGGCGAGACCTGGCGTGTCATCAAGGCGCTGTTCACCAGCCGTCCCTTCGTGGCCGTCTGCATCGCGAGCCTCCTCTTCCTGGCTGCCCAGATGTTCCAGATGAGCTACAACACCTACCTCTTTGACTACTATTTCAACAACCCCAGCCTCACGATGCTTCCGACGATCTGCCAGTATCTGCCGGTCGCCATCGTCATGTTCTT
>DBVJ01000077.1 GCA_002308115.1 Lachnospiraceae bacterium UBA1267 | reverse complement strand
CCCGGCTATATCGCCACCCCGCAGACCGCGCCGCTTCGTGAGCGTCAGGCCGACGGCAGCCGTCATCCCTTCGATGCCTTCATCGTCGCGAAGACCCCCGCGGGCCGCTGGGGCACGACGGAAGACCTTCAGGGACCGGCACTGTTCCTGGCGTCCGATGCTTCTGATTTCGTGAACGGCCATATCCTTTACGTGGACGGCGGTATTCTGGCCTACATCGGAAAGCAGCCGTAAAACCGTAAAGATTGCGTTTCTTCCGCGAAAGGCGTATTGAGCCCGAAGGAGGGATCATGAAATTCATCACATTTCGGACGGAAGGTCTGGTCATGCCCGGGATTCTTACAACGGACGGACGGCAAGCGATACCGCTTGCCGCCGTTCTGCGTTCCGGGAACTGCAGAAATCTGACCGAATTTATTGAGAACCACACAGAAGAAGACCTGGACGCACTGCGAAAAGCCGCAGAAGATCCCGCACTGACCGTCCATATCCCGGTCGCGGACATTGAACTTCTGGCGCCGATTCCGCGCCCGGTCCATGACATTCTCTGCGTGGGCGTGAACTACAAGAGCCATAAAGACGAAGCGGATCACGGTCTGAGCGACAAAGAGCTCTCTGAACTCGTGGATTCGATCTATTTTTCCAAAAGAGCTTCCTGGATCACCGGGCCCGGCGAGACCGTTCACGGTTTCTTTGAACTGGATCCGCACATGGACTATGAGACGGAACTGGCGGTCGTGATCGGCAAAAAATGCAGGGGCGTCAAGAAAGAAGAGGCGGAGAGCGTTATTTTCGGCTATTCTGTCTTCAACGACCTGAGTTCCAGGATCCTTCAGAGAAAGCACAAACAATGGCTCATCGGCAAGAGCCTGGACGGCTATGCGGCCATGGGTCCCTGGATCGTGACGCGTGACGAACTGCCTTTCCCGTTGGAGCTCACGCTTCATTGCGAAGTGAACGGAGAAGAGCGTCAGCGCTCCAATACCAGGCTGATGCTGAACGGAGTCGCAGGTGTGATCGAGGATATTTCCGCCGGGATCACCCTGGAAGCAGGAGACATCATTGCCACCGGAACGCCTTCGGGTGTTGCGATGGGGATGGCAGAACCCAAATGGCTGAAGCCGGGAGACGAGGTCCGCTGCACCATTGACGGCATCGGAAGCCTGGTGAATCATATCGGATAAACCACAAAAAACAAACATCCAAAGAGGAGGACAGCATGTCAGGAACGGCAGAATTCAGGGAAAAACTTGCAGCTATGAATGGTGTATGCGTCTATGAACAGTCTGTGGACGCTTCGGGAGAAACCTGCGCGGCAATCGTCCGGAAAGACGGCGTGAAGATGCTCGCAGTCTCGGGACCGGAAGCACGGAGATTCAACGGAACAGAAGAGAACGGAGTCGTCTTCGCACCGATGAGCACCGAGAATGCCGGACCGCTTCAGGAGCTTTTCCCCTATACGGCTCCGAGAAGCCATAAAGATCACCCCTTCACTTTCGGCCTTGGCGACCGTCTGGGTCTTGCGACCCCCGGTCATGTCCGCGTCGCGAGAAAGTACGGGATCTTCCCGATCTTTGCCCAGCAGTCAATCCGTGAACTGAATCTGACGGACAGGACCTTCAAGGACGTCATCGCGGCTGCAGCTTACGGCGTCTTCCAGGAAGGCTATAAAGACGGCTACGGCGCCGACGGCGACCATCTGAAGACCATCGAAGAGATCCGCTACGCGCTGGAGAGCGGCTGCTCCATGGTCACGCTGGACTGCTCCGAGCATATCGTGTCCAAGGCCGCCACGCAGACCGACGAAGAGATCCTGGTGCAGTATGTGCTGCTTCCGGACGCCGTCCGTGATCATTACGAAGAGGTCTATCTGCAGAATGATCAGCCCATCATCGGCCGTCTTCAGCCCGCCGAGCTTCGCCGTGTCGTCGTGGAATTCTGGGATGCCATCGAGCATGCCGAAAAATGCATCCGCTTCATCGATGAGATCAAGACGAAGGACATCGACGTGGAGCTTTCCATCGACGAGACCCTGTCCATCACGACGCCTGCGGAACATTTTGTCATTGCAAATGAACTCTATGCCCGCGGCCTTCATGTGATCTCTGTCGCCCCGCATTTCAACGGCGAATTCGAGAAAGGCATCGACTACGCAGGCGACCTCAATCAGTTTGCGGCCGATCTCACCGTTCACGAGAAGATCGCCGAGCACTTTGGCTATAAGCTTTCGCTGCATTCCGGCTCCGACAAGTTCACCGTCTTCTCGACCTGGGGCCGCATGACCAAGTGCCGCGCCCANNGTCAAGACCGCCGGCACGAACTGGCTGGAAGCGCTGAAAGTCGTTGCGAAGAACGATCCCGCGCTCTTCAGAAAGACGCTGAAGTTCGCCATGGAAAACCGTCCCGAGGCAGAGAAGTATTATCATGTGTCGACCGACCCGAAGAAGATCCCGGATCCGGACCTTGAGAACGACGCGTACCTTCCGGAATATCTGGTGAGCCCGTCGTCCAGGCAGACTCTTCACATCACCTACGGTCTGCTGCTTCATGAAGACTGGTTCCGCGGCCCCTTCTTCCGTCTGATGGACGAGCATGAAGAAGACTATTATGCATTCCTCGAAGCCCATATCGGAAAGCACCTTTGCTATCTGACGGCCGAGAGAGAAGGCTGAGGCAGCTTCGCTTCGAAGAGACATTTGAAAGGAGTTAAAAATGATCGAACTGTTAGGAAAATACGGTCTTGTCCCGGTCGTTGTTCTGGACCGCGCGGAAGACGCGCTTCCTTTGGGCGAAGCGCTGGAACAGGGCGGACTGCCCATTATGGAGATCACGCTCAGGACGGAAGCGGGCCTTGAGTCCATCCGCCGCGTCCGCGCCGCGAAGCCGGATTATCTTCTTGGCGCCGGCACGGTCATTACCCTCGATCAGTGCAAAGCCTCTGTGGACGCCGGAGCGAGCTACATCGTTTCTCCGGGCTTCAACAAGGAGATCGTTGAATGGTGCCTTCAGAACAATGTGGACGTGCTTCCCGGCTGCGTCACGCCGACCGAGATCACAATGGCGCTGTCTTACGGCCTCAAGGTCCTGAAATTCTTCCCCGCCAACGTCTATGGCGGTGCTTCCGGCCTGAAGGCGCTGTACGGCCCCTTCCAGTCCACCGGCGTCAAGTTCGTTCCGACCGGCGGCGTCAGTCTCCAGAATCTCTCGGAATATGCCGACAAGCCCTTCCTGCATGCAGTCGGCGGCAGCTGGCTCACTCCGAAGGACCTCATCGCAGAAGGCAAGTTTGATGCCATCACAAAGATCACGAAGGACTCGATCATTAAGCTCCTGGGCTTTGAACTCGGCCATCTCGGCATCAACAACGAATCGGCGGAAGCCGCACACGAAGTCGGTGAACTCTTTGAGAACGCATTCGGCTGGGGCCAGAAGTTCGGCGACGTCTCCGTATTTGCCGGAACCGGCATCGAAGCCATGAACTATCAGGGCGCCGGCAAGATGGGCCACATCGCCGTGCGCACCAACTCCGTCGACCGCGCAGTCTTCCATCTGGAGAAGAAAGGCTTCAAAGCCGATCCGTCCACCTTCAAGTACAAAGGCGGCCGTCTGACCTTCGCGTACCTCACGCAGGACTTCGGCGGATTCGCGCTGCATCTGAGCCAGAAATAAAAATACCGGAACTGTCATCCGGACAACACACGGAAGGGCCGCATGTGCGGCCCTTCTTTTTATGCGCCCGGAACCGGGACCGGGAAACAAAAGATCTCTCGAAAATAGACAAATACCGGCGGAAATGCTATATTATTTTACTATATTTTTCACCCTTTCCGTACGAGGAGGAATGGCATGAAACACTTGCATGTAAAGAAACTGTGGGCGCTTGTTCTTGCGGTCGTTCTGACCGTGACAGCCGTCGGGCCTTTCCGCGTTTTGGCGGAAGAAGAGCGGATCACCCTGTCGGATGCGCCGGTCCGCGTGTCCATCGTGCTGGACGGCACGAGCACATTTGACATGGGCTACCGCGCGAAGGATCTCCAGGCCGAGCTTTCCGCCGCCAGGACCTATCGCTCAGACATCCGCACGCAGCAGGACGCGGTCGAGAAGACGATCGAAAATGAAGTCCTGGGCGGAGAGAAACTGGAGGTCGTCTGGAATCTGACCTTCCTTCTGAATGTCATTTCCGCGGTCGTACCGGAGAACAAGATCGAAGCGATCAAAGCGCTTCCCGGTGTACGGGACGTCTGGCGAGAGCAGCTTTACATCATGACGGATGACGAGATGACGGAAAAAGGGGAAAACCCGTACGCCTACACCGGCACGGTGGATCCAAAGATGCTCACTTCCGGCACGATGATCGGTTCCTATGAAGCCTATACCGCAGGTTATACCGGCGCCGGCTCCCGGATCGCCATCATCGACACCGGCATCGACACGACACACATCTCCTTCGACGCCGACGCTTTCGACTATGCCATCGGGCAGGAGGAAAAGGCCACCGGAAAGACTTACGATCTGATGACCGAAGAGGATATTCCCTCCGGTGCTCTGAACGGCGAAGGCGTTTATGTCTCGTCCAAGATCCCCTATGCCTACAACTACGTCGACGGCAACACGAATGTGGGCCACCTCAACGACACCGAGGGTGAGCACGGCTCCCACGTCGCCGGCATCGCCGCGGCCAACCGCTTCGTGAAGGACGGAGACTCCTTCGCGGACTCTGTCGAGACCGTGCACGCCGTGGGCATGGCTCCCGACGCCCAGCTCCTCGTCATGAAGGTGTTCGGCAAGGGCGGCGGCGCGTATGATTCCGACT
>DBVJ01000102.1:7530-14157 GCA_002308115.1 Lachnospiraceae bacterium UBA1267 | reverse complement strand
CCGTCGCCGCCGCCGATACGGTCCATGACCTGGATCGGTCTCGGCTCTTCGACGAACCATTCGTCGCTCGCCAGCATGATGGCGCCCCAGAGGTGCTCGTTGGCGGAAATGACCTGGCGAAGCGTGGTGGCGAACACCTGCGCATTGGAATACTTGGCTTTCACTTCACGGATCATGCCCTTGAAGTTCTCGATCTTGGAGCCGAGGTCCTTGCCGCCGGCTTCCGGACCCTTGAAGCCCAGGCAAAGCTGGAAGTCTTCTTCGTTGCCGACCAGGATGTCCGCGACGGAAGCGATCTCGGAGAAGGCCTTCGAAAGCTCTTCCTCACGGCCCTTCCAGAAGGTTGCACGGTAGTTCAGGTCGAAGGAGACCAGCGTGCCGTATTTCTTCGCGGCGCGTGCCAGTTCCAGGCAGGTCTCGGTGGTCTCAGGGCTCATCGCAGCGATCAGGCCGCTGAGATGAAGGATGCCGACGCCCTCTTCGCCGAAGATGCGGGGAATATCAAAATCGGAAATGCTGAGTGTCCTGCCGACTTCGCCTGCGCGGTCATTCCAGACGCGCGGCGCGCGAAGGCCGAATCCGGAGTCCGCGATGTTGAACTGATGACGATAACCCCAGGGGCCTCCCTGCGGAACCGTGGCGCCTTCCCAGGCGATGTTGCGGGCTGCGAGCTCCTGCTGGATGAACTTTGCAATGGGGCTGCCTTCGACGAAGCGTGTCAGTGCCAGGCAGCGCTTGCCGAGAGACGAAGAAACATTGAGAACATTCGTCTCGGCGCTGGTCGCCTGCATGTAGAACATATGGCTGTTCTGGACCGCCATGCGGTTCTCAGGCGTGATGCGCACACCCATGCTGGTGGGGCACGCGACTGCGTACTTCACATTCTCCTTGACTTTCAGAGCCATTTCCGATCCTCCTTAAATGTGTTTTTGCGAGCCATACGTGCCGCAAAGACCTATTGTGATTATATAAGTTTTTTTACATTATAGTCAATGGACAATCCGGCAAAACACCATACAAAAACAAGCCTTGCAATGTGTTCCTGCACCTTTTGCAATCCTCTTTTGCAATCGATTGTCGCCGGAAGGGCTCTGTGGCGCAGATTTACCGGCGGAAAGGGTCTTGCTTGAAAAAGACACGCCGCTGATTTATAGTGAGGGCATAGTCATGAAAGGATGCTTTCCATGATCCGTCTGAAAACGATCTGCACAAAAGAAGACCTCGTCGCGCTCACGAAAGAGCTGGGCTTCCTGCCCTTCTTCACGAACGAAGTGCCCGGCTTCTCGATCGAGGAAAATGTCGCCTCTTCCGCCTGGTACGGCGGCGACTGGGAAGGCCGCATCAGCTGGCCTGTCTGGGAATGGAAAGGCGAGCTGGCTGCCGACCGTGTGCTGGTTTACGGCAAGTTCTTCCGCGGCCGTGCAGGCTTTGTGAGCCCCGAATGGTTCCCGGATCTTTCAAACTATCGGCGGGACGGCTACGATTTTGACGCGCGTTTTGACGACGGCCTCGCGCCCCGTAAAGACAAAGAAATCGTCGACTACCTCGCAAAGAACGGCCCCACCCTCTCCAAGGGACTGAAAGCAGCCCTCGGTTACGGAAAAGGCGGCCAGACCGGTTTTGAAACGGTCATCACCAGACTCCAGATGCAGTGCTATGTGGAGCCGGTGAATTTTGAATACCAGAAAGCCAAAGACGGAAAAGAATACGGCTGGGGCGTCGCACGCTACGGGCTTTCGGACCAGTGGTATGACGGTCTTGGACGTGAAGCTTATGAAAGAGCCCCGAAGGAATCCTTCGAGCGGATCCTCGCACAGCTTGAAAAGAAACTTCCCGGCGCAGACCCGAAGGAACTTAAAAAACTTCTGAAATAGAGCCATGAAAATCTACGATGCCTCTGAACTGACCATCCGTCCCGCCCGCGTGGAAGACATTTCCGCCATCCGGGCGATCTTCGGGACCGCTGTCCGTTACATGCGATCTGAAGGCAACCTGACCCAGTGGGCCGGGGAGGGCTTTCCGGGCGACCGGGCCGCGGCTGACATTGAAAAAGGGCAGCTCTTTGTCGGTACAGACGAAGAGGATGCCCCTCATTTTGTATTTGCTTTCATCATCGGAGACGATCCGACTTACCAGGTCATCGAAGACGGTAAATGGCCTTCCGATGCCCCCTACGGCACGATCCACCGTGCTGCACACGATGCCCGGGTCCACGGCGTCATGAGGGCCATCGTGCCCTGGTGCCTCACCCGGATTGCAACCGTCCGCTGCGACACCCACGCGGACAACAAGACCATGCAGAAAAAGCTTCTGGAATGCGGCTTCAGGTACTGCGGGATCATTTACGTGTCGGACGGCAGTCCCCGGAAGGCGTATCAGCTGGGGTAAGAAAGCACACTGCTAAACAGTCCGCTTTTTTCTTGACTTTCCCGCGGAATCATTCACAATAGAATACAGAAATGTTCTCGGATAACAGTTTCCCGGCAAACGTTCTGCCTTTTTCTCAAGCATGTTTTCTACGGGGGTATTTTTCATGGAACAGAAAGCAATCATTGTAAACGAGGAAGCGATCCGGAAGGTGCTGACCCCGGAAGACGCGCTGGATATCGTCGAGAAGACCTGGCGCTGGTACTCGGAGGGCAAGGTCATCATGCCCAACAAGATCACGACGGACATGTCCTCTTTGGGCGTGGACGGCTGGTTCAATTCGATGCCCGCCTATATTGGTCCCATGAACACCGCCGGCATCAAACTGGTGGGCGGCTACGGAAAGAACAAGTCCATCGGGCTTCCCTATATCAAGGCCAACGTGGTCCTTCTGGATCCTGAGACCGGTATTCTCAAGGCAGTCCTCTCCGGCGATCTCATTTCCGACCTCCGCACGGGCGCGCAGCCTGCCATCATGACAAAGCTTCTGGCCTCGAAGACAGACGTCGTCACGCTGATCGGCACCGGCACGCAGGCTTACGCTTCTCTTCTCTGCATGAGTAAGGTTCTGGACATGAAAGAGGTCCGGCTCTGCGACATTTCGGAAGAGGCCAAAGAACGCTTTGCCGCGCGCTTCCCCGACGCTCCGTGGAAGTTCGTGAACTGCCGTTCCAACGAAGAAGGCTGCCGGGGAGCCGACGTCATCATCACCATTACCAACGCCAACGCGGATCTGGTGGAAGAACCCTGGGTCAAGGAAGGCGCGCTCGTCATGACCATGGGTTCCTTCCGTGAAGTCAGTTTCGACGTGGTCCGGAAAGCAGACAAGATCGCCGTCGATCAGATCGGCCAGTCCCTCCACCGCGGAAACCTCAAGGAGCTGGCGGAAATGGGCGAGATCACCGCGGATTCCTTTGACATTCTCATTCCGGACGTTCTGGCGGGGAAAATGCAGGCTCGCACGAACCCGAAGGACCGTATCTACGCACAGATCATCGGCACAGGCATGCTGGACGTTGCGCTCGCTGCACTCGCGCTTGAGAAAGTCCTCGCGGCCGGACTTCCGGTCACGGAAGTAGACATGTCATAATGAGTGATTCCCTGAAACGTACAAAACTGTTTGACGACGTGGCCGGACTCATCACGGCCAAGATTCGCGACGAAGTCTGGACTGCCGGCCAGAAGATTCCTTCTGAAGTTCTTCTGGCCGACTTGTTCTGCGTGAGCCGCGATACCGTCCGTACCGCCATCAAAGTCCTTCAGAGCGAAGGCATTCTGATCTCCCGCCCCGGTTCCGGCACCTATGTGTCCGAAGAGGCGGAAGCGCTTCTGGAGACCCGCGCATTTGTCCGGATCATGGCCGACCCGGAAAACCTCTCCGACCTGATCCACACGCGCTATATTCTAGAACCGGAACTCGCTTGTCTTGCCGCAAAAAAAGCGCGGCCGGCGGAAGCAGAAGAACTGCTTCAATGCGTCGACCGCATGGAAGAATACAAAGACCGTGATCATCTCATGGCCCGCGGATTCGATTTTCACAGGACACTTGCCAGGATCACCCACAACAAAGTGCTCTACGGCTTCTATCAGTCGCTGGAAAGCCAGCTGCGCGGCCTCCGTGTCCTCGACAGCTTAACGCTCGCGATCTACTTAAGCGGCATTGAAGAACACCGCCGCATTGCAGAAGCGATCGCCGGCCGGAACGGCGCGCTGGCCCGCGAGCTCATGCGGGAACATCTCAGGAAAGACTATCAGAACTATCTAGACGATACACCCGGTACGTCATCACATTTTTCGTGCTGAACGGCAGTAAACGCGCGCCGAATTTCTTCGCGCCGCCCTCAAAGCCGATGTAAAGCTTCCCGTTCCGCCATTCCAGATCCTCGCTCATGCGCGGCAGTGTGACCGTGCGTGTCGCGCGGCGGCTGTCCAGTACATAAAGCGGCAGCGCCTTGCCGTTATAGGGGAAGACCGAATCGGCGCTTCCGTCTGTCCGGTAAAACCGAAGATGTGCAGAAGCAAAGCCCGCAGAGCAGGAGGCAACAGCTGTTCCGTCCGGAAGCACCGCGAAGCCTTGCACAATGTCGCAGATTGCATAGGCTGCCGCCGGATTCGCCGTGTCCTCGATGCCGAATTCACCCTGATCAGAGAGGCGGTACGCAAAAACCAGCGCCTGATAGATGCCGTCCGCGGTATCGACTTTATGCGACTCTTCGGTCTCATAGCCCTTCGTATGATATTCCCCGACGTAAAGCATATTCCCGTCTGTCGAGCAGAAGGAAGATCGGCAAGGCACGTCGAAGTGTCCTTTGAAAGCGACTTCTGCGCCGTCTTTGGCCTTGAGCACCTCTTCCGCGTCCAGGACAAAGATCTTCTGTGCATTACTGACGTAAATGTATTGCCCTGCAGCGCTGAATCCGCCGGCATGGCCGGAATAGACGCTTCCGTCCTCTCTTAAGAGCAGGATTCTGGTGACCGTCCCGTCCGCCGCGACCCGGTAGATCCGGGAATTTCCTTCGCCGTTCATGTAGCCGCAGATCAGCGTCTCCTCCGAGCCTTCGACCGCGGTCACGCCCTGAGGCACAAAGCCGTCTTCATAGCCCGGGATCTGCGCGCCGGTCTCCGCATCCTGAAAGAACGCTCTGTAAAAGACTTTGTCGCCCAGGAAATATACCCCAAGATATCCGATCGCCGCCAGAAGAAGCACGATGGCGAAGATCCCCAGGATCTTGCCAGCCTTTTTCGATTTTCTTTCCGCTTTTTCCTTCTTCATATATCCCCTCATCGATCCGCATAGAGTCATCGAACGCTCCGCTCCGCCTCCATCGGCATGTCCATATCGTGTCAGTCCAAGCTTTTTCATGCTTTTCTCAAATAACTTGGACCGAGGTCCCGCTTAGAGACTTGAAATGAGCTCGTTAATCCAAGCTTTTTCAGGCTTCCCTTAATTAGATTGGACCGAAATCCTGCTTCGGGGCCTAAAATGAACCGGCCGGTCCAACATTTTTCACGCTGCCCTCAAATAGCTTGGACTGAAACCCCGCTTTTAGGCCTTAAAATGAGAAAACCGGTCCAATCTATCTCGTTAACCTTTCAAATAAATTGGACCAAGCCCCCACTTTGATCCCCAAAATGAGAAAACCGGTCCAATCTATCTCACCAACCTCTCAGATAGCTTGGACTGAAGCCCGGATTACAGGCCCAGAATGCGTGAAATTGTCTCTTCGTAGTCCCTCTCGATCCAGCTGACCTGTTCTCCGGCTCTCTGAAAGCCCTCTCCGTACTTATGATTCTCTGCTTTCAGCCAGCGAGCCGTGCAGTATGAGTCATCAAGACGGTTTTCCAGATCGGACGCGTGCGCCATGATTGCGTCAAATTGTTTGTCGATGTACGCGTCGGTCATGGCCAGACAGACGAAGCGGATCGACGCCAGATACTTCTCATCAAAATCTTTCCGCCAGTCGAAAGGGACGTAGCAGCCTTCCACGATGAGGTTCTGGCGGTTCTCGATGGCCGTCTTCACCATTTCCCGGACGATGGGCCACAGATACTCTGTGAGCGCATCATCATCTTCCGGCGTGAGATCGGTGTTCCCACTCCGGATCAGGCCCATTTTCAGGTGGTCGATGGAGAGGTACGGCCAATGGTATTTCTCCAGCATCCGCTGGGCCAGCAGNNTGTGCCAGAAGCGTCTTTCCGGTATGCGAAGCGCCGGTGATGATAATGATCATGCTTCCCTGGAGAAGACCACGCAGCACCACTCGCCCATGAACGCATGGTCTTCCACGCCTTCAAAATACCAGCCCTGTTCCGCATGCTCGTTGATGAACTTCTCGAGCTGCTCCGTAAAGGCTTTGCAGGTAGACCAGGTCACCTTAAAAGAATCGACTTTGTACACTTTCTTTGCCATTTGATTGCTCCTTTCCGACATAACAAAGCGGCTGTGCCGCAGGTATTATTTGATGAACATCGCGTCTCCGAAGCTGAAGAAGCGGTAGCGTTCGCGCACGGCTTCTTTGTAGGCCGCAAGGACGTGCTCCCGTCCCGCCAGCGCCGAAACCAGCATGATGAGCGTGGATTTCGGGAGGTGGAAGTTCGTGATGAGGCAGTCCAGCGCCTTGAAGCGGTAGCCGGGGTAAATGAAGATCTCGGTCCAGCCGCTCTTCGCGGGTATGGTGCCGTCCTCTTCCGCTGCGCTCT
>DBVJ01000102.1:5352-7467 GCA_002308115.1 Lachnospiraceae bacterium UBA1267 | reverse complement strand
TCCTCGGTAATGATGTAGAACTCGGAATGCATGTGGTGGTCTTCCAGTTCCTCTTCTTTCACGGGGCGGAAGGTGCCCAGGCCGACGTGCAGCGTCACCTCGGCGATGGAAATGCCTTTCTCGCGGATCCTTTCAAGCAGTTCTTTCGTAAAATGCAGCCCCGCTGTGGGCGCCGCCGCGCTCCCGTCGTACTTCGCGTATACCGTCTGATAGCGGTTTTTGTCCTGAAGCTTGTGTGTGATATAGGGCGGGAGCGGCATTTCTCCGAGCGCGTCCAGCACCTCCTCGAAGATCCCTTCATACTCAAAATGGATGAGCCGGTTGCCTTCGTCCGCGTACCCCACGACCTCGCCTTTGAGCCTGCCGTCGCCGAACACAAGCCGCGCGCCCTCGCGGCATTTCTTGCCTGGCTTCACCAAAGTCTCCCAGACGTCATTTTCGAGACGCCTTAAGAGCAGCACCTCGATCTGCGCGCCGGTATCTTCTTTCGTGCCGTAGAGCCGCGCGGGGATGACCTTCGTGTTGTTGATCACGAGGCAGTCGCCGGGCTCGAGATAATCGATGATATCATGGAAGATCCGGTGCTCAACTGCTCCGGTCTCCTTATTCAGAACCATAAGGCGCGAATCCGAGCGGTTTGCGATCGGATCCTGCGCGATCAGTTCTTCCGGTAATTCATAATCAAAATCGTTGACTTTCATGTTGTTGTCACGAGTGCCTTTCCGGGCTTTCCTCCTGTCTATGATTATACACGTTGAAGAAATGCTTTGATGGCCGGGAGCGCGGCTCCTTTTTCTGCGCTTTCGGAACGGAATTCCGACGGGGAAATGACGGTGCGGCCAAGCTTCAGTGGACATTTTTCATCGACTAATGCGCGAAGACGGGCAAAGTCTTCCTCTGTGAGGTACTGTCCGAGGTGTCCTCCGATGATGAATTCGCAGTCGATCAGCATCCGGATGTTGTTGATCCCGCGCGACAGGTACTGAAGATAACGCTCCCACAGTGCCGCAGTTTTCTCATCGCCGCTCCGGAGTTTCGCAAAGAATTCGTCCAGAGGCTCTCCCGCATCCCGCTCCAGCGCATACGCCGAACAGAAGGTCTCAAAGCAGCCGTTCTTCCCGCAGTAGCACCGCGGGCCGTCCGCCTGAAGCTGCATGTGCTCCAGAACACATCCGAAGGACGCTCCCTCCCGGATGCTGCCGTCGATGATCAGCGCGCCGCCCATGTAATGGTTCAGGATGATGAGCACGGCGTTTTTGATGTCGCTTCTGGCCCAAAGCTCCGCCTCCGCGCTCGCGTGGCTGTCATGATAGAGCGTGACGGGGAAGGAAATGTATTTGCCAAGCTCCTCGGCGCTCAAGCCGGTGCATTTGTACACTTCGCTGTAGGTGACTTTCTGATGGTCCGGGGAAACGATGGCTTCCAGGGCAACACCGACGCCCAGAACAGAGGCCGGGTCGATCGCATGCTCCTGAAAGAAGCTTTCGAGCGACTCCCCGAGCCGCCGGAAATATGCGTCCGTCCGGGCAAAGGAGCAGCTTACGGACTTCCGCGCGAGGACCTCTCCATAGAGATCGATCATCTCGATACTGTAGGCTTCTTTCTGAAGATAGAGGCCGATGGCCACGCGGAAATCATTCACCACCGCATAAGCGCTGGCTTTCCGGCCGCCGGTGGAGGACAGAAGGCCCTGTTTTCGGATGAGCCCCAGTTCCTCCAGCTCCTGAAGATTCTGGGTGACCGTTGGCAGACTGAGCCCCAGCGCCAGTTTGATCTGCTCTTTCGATACCGATCGTTTCTTGTATATTTCCATAAAAACGCTGCGGCGGTTGGACCGTCTCAGTTCCGGCGTGCGGACCGCCTTCGCGTCGGAAATCAGTTCCATAAACTCTCCTTCCGGGAACGGTGATGCATTCATTATAAAAAGAGCCTTCGGAAAAGTAAAGGATTTTCGGGTTCACTTTTACAAAAGACATTTATTAAAGTCATTGACATAACCGGATTGTCTTGCTATGTTAGGCTTACTGAAAGAGTCCTTTTCGGACAGGAGGGGCATATGGAACGTTTCGTTTTGGGAATCGACATCGGGACCACCTCGGTGAAGACCGTTCTGGT
>DBVJ01000102.1:0-5283 GCA_002308115.1 Lachnospiraceae bacterium UBA1267 | reverse complement strand
GAGGAGGACGCAGACAAGTGGTGGCGGAATGTGCAAATGACCCTCCGGGAGCTTTCTATACGCCATCCGGAGGCTGTCAGAGACGCGGCCTGCATCGGCGTGACAGGCATGGTCCCCGCGATCGTCATGCTCGATGAAAACGGCGCTCCGGTCCGGAACACGATCCAGCAGAACGATGCACGCTCCGTCGAAGAGATCGAATTTCTGAAGACGCGGATCGATCAGGAAGATCTCTACGAAAAGACCGGCGGCTTTACGAATCAGCAGCACGTTCTCCCGCGAATGCTCTGGGTTCGAAATCATGAGCCGGAGGTCTTCGCGCGTATGCGGCATGTTCTGGGCTCCTACGACTACGTCGCCTATAAACTGACCGGCGCGCTTTCGATCGAAATGAACTGGGCCGCCGAGAGCGGTCTCTTCGACATCCGGAAGAAAGAATGGCTCACGGACCAGATGGAGGCCTTCGGTTTCCGTCCGGAATGGTTCCCCAGGGTGAACGAGTCCATGGCCGTCATCGGGCATGTCACGGACGAAGCCGCCGATGCGACGGGTCTTCGGGCGGGCATTCCGGTCATCGCAGGGTCCGCGGACCACGTGGCTTCCACGCTTTCCGCCGGCATCATCAATGAAGGGGATCTTCTGATCAAATTCGGCGGCGCCGGCGACATCCTCTACTGCACGGAGGAGATCGCCACCAGCCCGAAACTCTTCTTTGACTACCACATCGTCCCGGAGCGCTACCTCGTGAACGGCTGTATGGCGGCCAGCGGCTCTCTGGTCAAATGGTACCTCGGCGATATTCTTGAGAACTACGGCGGCCAGGCGCTCCGCGACCTGGACGAAGAAGCATCAAAGCTTCCGCCCGGCTCCGACGGGCTCGTGATCCTGCCGTATTTTCTGGGTGAAAAAACGCCGATCTTCGATCCCCTCGCGCGCGGCATGATCTTCGGACTCACCCTCTCCCACACCAGGGCGCACATTTTCCGCGCCTGTCTGGAGGCCGTCATCTATGGTTTCCGGCATCACATCGACACGATCCGGGAAATGGGCTTCCGTCCGGCGCACATCATCGCGACGAACGGCGGCTCCAAAAGCCGCTTCTGGTGCCAGATCGCAGCCGACGTCCTGGGAGAAACCGTCACGGCCTATTCTTCCCACCCGGGTTCTTCGCTGGGTGTCGCCTTCCTTGCGGGAATGACGGCCGGCGTGTTTACAAACTGGGAACAGATCCATTTGTTCCTCAAGGATCCCAAAGTGTACGAGCCGGATCCGGATGCGCACGCAATCTACGACAAGTCCTATCAGATCTATCGGGCGCTTTACCCCGAAACCAAAGCTTCTATGGAGGCACTTACGAAGCTATATCAATAAATTACCTGCGGAAGCGATTGATGACCGGCGCTTCCACGACATTTTCAAGGAGGAAACAGATGGAAAGAACCTTGCTTGGCAAAATTGCCCTGATCACCGGGGCAGGCTATTCGGACGTGACCGCAGACGGCGCGGTATCAGGCCATGCGCCGACTTCCGGCGTTGCGATCGCGGAACGGCTGGCCAGGATGGGCGCGGTCGTCGTCGCCACCGACATCAACGAAGCCTCGCTTCAGAAAACGCTGGCGCTTCTCACACGCTACGAAGAAAATCCGCCCCACATGGCCATGAAAATGGACGTCACGAAAGACGCGGAAATCAAGAGCGTTCTGGAAACCATTCAGACGCAGTACGGCGCGCTGGACATCGTCTGCAACAATGCCGGTGTTTCCAGCATGGCTCCTCTCGGGGACCTGACCGAGGATGAATGGGACTTCAACGTGGACGTCAACATGAAGGGCGTCTTCCTCTGCACCCGCGCGGTGATCCCCTACATGAAAGAACACGGCGGCCGCATCGTCAACACCTGCTCCATGGCCGCGATCAAAGCAGACCCGACGCTTGCGCATTACACGGCCTCCAAGTTCGGCGTGCTGGGCTTTACGCGTGCTTCCGCCCTGGCGCTTGCGCCTTACGGCATCACGGTCAACTGCGTCTGCCCCGGCTGGGTCAAGACGCCGATGCAGGACCGTGAAGTCATCTGGGAAGGCAAAATGAAGGGCATTTCGCCCGAGGAAGTGCGCCAGAGCTATATCGATCACACCCCGCTCGGCCGTCTCTGCTATCCGGAAGACGTCGCCAACGCGGTCGCATTTTTCCTGCAGCCCGAAACAGATTTCATCACAGGTCAGGACCTGATCGTTGCGGGCGGCGCAAATCTGATGTAAGGAGGTTTCATCATGAGTTGGTTGAAAGAAGTCATCGGAACGGAGAAGGCGATCATCGCCATGTGCCATCTGGCGCCGCTGCCCGGCGACCCGGGCTTCCGGACGGATCAGGGCATGAAATACGCGGTCGAGCGCGCCAGAGCAGACCTTCACGCGCTTCAGAACGGCGGCGTGGACGCGGTCATGTTCTCCAATGAATACAGCCTTCCCTATCTCACCAATGTGAAAACGGAGACAGTCGCAGCGATGGCGCGCATCATCGGCGAGCTGATGCACGAGATCACGGTGCCCTTCGGCGTCAATGTGCTCTGGGACGCCTGGAAATCCCTGGACCTTGCGGCAGCGACAGGCGCGAAATTCATCCGCGAGATCTTCACCGGCGTCTATGCCAGCGATTTCGGCCTCTGGAACACGAACTGCGGCGAGACGGTCCGTCATCAGTACGCTTTAAGCGCACAGGACGTGAAGCTTCTGTTCAACATCGTCCCGGAAGCCTCTGCCTACATAGCCGGCCGTACGCCGGGTGCCATTGCGAAAAGCACAGTCTTCAACTGTCATCCGGACGCGCTCTGCGTGAGCGGCCAGATCGCCGGCGCGCCGACGGACAGCAGCATTCTCGCGGAAGTCAAGAAGGCCGTCCCCGATACGGTCGTCTTCGCGAACACCGGCTGCAGAAAGGAAACGATCACAGAACAGCTCTCGATCGCGGACGGCGCCGTAGTCGCGACCACCTTTAAATATGACGGCATCTTTGATAATATGGTGGACGAACGCCGCGTCGCCGAATTCATGGAAGTCGTCCGGAGCGTGCGGGAGTAAGCATTTTTCCATGGGGGAAAGGAGCGGTCTTCATGCCGAAGTTTACTGCCGGCGGAAAACAGCTGGAAGCGGATCTTCTCGTATTTGACAAGGACGGTCTCATGTTCGATTCAGAACAATTCTGGATCGAACTCGTCAACGAGCGCTGCGGGAAGCTTCTCCGTTACTTAAGCCCCGAAGAAGTCGTCCGCTGGGCGCGCCTCATGGGTGCGGACACGGTTCCCGGCGAGGGCGGGGAAGCCGTCACAACATACGTGGATCCCCTCGGGATCTGCGCGTGCGCGGCGCCCCGGGAAGAGATCTCGATCACGGCTTCTTTTCTGGTCTCAGTGAAGGGCTGGCCCTGGCATCAGGCCAGAGCCGCTGCAGAAACCGTATTTGACGAGAGCAATCAGACACTCAATCTTCGAAAAGCGCTCCGGCCGCAGCCCGGATTCGTTGCATTGATGCAGCGTCTCTGTGAACGCGACGTGCCTTACGGGGTCGCGACCTCGGACACCCTGGAGCGCACCAGGGCGTCGATGGAACTGTACGGCGCTTGGGACAAAGTACGCTTCGTCATCACGCCAGAAGACGTCGTCAAGGGAAAACCCGCGCCGGACATGCTCATCAGAGCGTCGGAGATCACCGGCGTCCCGCTCTCCCGCATTGCCATGGTCGGGGATTCCATCGTGGACGTCCGGATGGCTGAAGCCGCACAAAGCATCGGGATCGGCGTTTCCGCCGATCCCGAGATGAGAAAGCGTATGGAGCCGCATGCCGCGGCCGTGCTGAATTCGTTGGAAGAACTGGTCTTCTGAAAACTTATTTTCCGTAACCCGGCGCGTCCGGGGCAAGTCTTTCTTCCCCTTCGTACATCCAGTCGTTCCAGGGGAAATTCTTCCAGGTATTGAAATGATAGCGGTGCATCTCCTCTATGACGAGCAGCACCTTGCCTGTCGCGTGCTCCGCGGGGTAGAACTCGTAATACTCTCCGTTGTGATAGAAGGCAAACTTGTCCGTCGCGACCTCGATGGTCAGCGTGTAGATCTGGCTGTAGCTGGCCTCGATGGAGAACGGCTCTCCGTTCTTGTAACCCTTAAAATGGATGCCCTTGTGATCCAGGGTCAGATTGCCGCATCCGCAGGGTTCGGAGCACTTCTGGTCTTTCATGTAATGATCGTCCGGAACCATGCCGAATTCCAGATTTTTCAGGCTGAAACTGTAATCCGGGTTTTCGCGGATCTCGTGAATGACCATCAGGCGCTCCCACTCCACCCATTTGGAGGGGAATTCGGGGATCACGCAGTCCTCGGTGAAGGGATGGAACTCATAGTAGTCGTCCATCGTTGCGCCGTTCCCGCAGGACCTGCATTTGATGTAATTCTTTTCCGCAACCATCTGAAGTTCGGCGCCGCAGCGGGGACATTTGTAGCAAATGTCGTCCAGGCGTTCGCAGATCCGGCCGAAGGTCTCCCACTCGACGTTGTTCTCGCGGCCCCACTCGTAATCGTCGTTCCGGAATACTTCGTTGATCTTCGCGTCGACTTCTTCGTCGCTCATGCGCTCAAGGTCTTCCGGCGTGAACAGAAGCTTCATGGTGACCTGGGTCCTGCCGATACGCTGGTCCAGGCAGACCTTCGTGTTCATGAGATACTCGCCGCGCATTTGCGCAAAGTACACCGGGATGTTGTAGTGCTTCAGAAAATGTCCCGTACCGGCGATGATAGGCTGGTTGGTGCCGTAAGTCGAGCTCAGCGCCTCGGGTGCAAATGCCACGCACCCGCCCTTGTTGATGATCTGCTGGCAGGCTTTCAGACCGGGAATGTCCTGCGCAAAATTCTTCTTCGGCAGGATCTGGTTCAGGCGGAAGACCACCGCGAGGTGCGAGCGGAAAAATTCCACCCAGGCCGCCCAGATGTTGATGCGCTTCGGCCAGGCCGCCACCGTAAGGTATGCGTGGTCGATCCGGGACAGATGGTTCCAGATCAGGAAGCACGGCCCCTTGCAGTCTGCCACCCGGGCTTCATAATAGAACTCGGGCTTCAGTTTCCTGAGAATGATGAATTTGCAGGCGAACCAGTAAATGAAGTACAAAAACGGATTCGGTCTTCTGTACTTTCTCTTCTTCAGTTTGGCTCTGAGGCCAAGCTTTTCTTTTGCCATAGGGTGCTCCTTATGATACCTTCACCTCGATGATGCCGTCCTCGCGGAGGGTCATTTCCGT
>DBVJ01000041.1:4789-11880 GCA_002308115.1 Lachnospiraceae bacterium UBA1267 | reverse complement strand
CCGGTGATGAACTCGATGTTGAACGGGCCTGCTTCGGTGTCCAGTTTCAGGGCATCGCGGATGAATTCACCCTGCTTCGTGCCGACAAGCCAGTTGTCGAACGTTGCATAGTAGGAGACCGCATCGGTGTCCATGATCAGACGGTCATAAGCGATGACCGGGATCTTCTTTTCCTTGGCCTGTGCAAGCACCGTGCCCAGGGACTTGCCGTCGATGGAGGCGATGACGAGCACCTTGGCGCCGTTCGCGATCATGTTCTCAAGCTGGGAGACCTGGGTCTGGATGTCGTTGGCGCCGTACTGCAGATCGACCCTGTAGCCGGCCTTCTCCAGCTGAGCTTTCATGTTGTCGCCGTCCTGGTTCCAGCGCTGCAGATCCTTCGTGGGCATCGCAACACCGACCAGATCACCCTTCGTCTCTTCTTTTCCGCCCTGTTTGCAGGCCGAAAGGCCAAACACCATCACAAGGACGAGAAGGATAGCCAAAAACTTTTTCATTTTTTCCTCCTTAATCTGAACCAAATTTCAGGGCTGGTTCCGGCCCATTTTTCTTATTTGGGAGACGCCCCCAAACTTCTGTAAAGCGATTTTACAAAATGAGAGCATATACTGTCAAGAGATATTCACTCCATTGGACATACTTGTAGCATAATCACGGAAAAATGCGATACTGTTTGTGCAATGTGACAATTGCGCCAAAAACTTAGATAAAATTGTTTTTGAAAAGCGAGCCTTTTTGCGTTGACGAGGCCCGAAAAGTTGGTTAAAATGGTGTTCAACATCGGAGAGGGGAGGACGCGTCATGACCAATACTTCTTCGCTGCTTACGGAACGCACTTCCGTCCGCAACAGGATCTACCATATTTTGTATGATTCACAGCGCCTGGAGACCCGTCAGACACTGGCAGAGACGATCGGCGTCAGCATGCCGACACTTTACCAGAATCTGAACGAACTCATGGATGAAGGGCTGGTCTGTGAAGTCGGCGAGGAACAGTCTACCGGCGGGCGGAAAGCCCGCGCGCTGGACATCGTTCCTGATGCGCGCTTTTCCATCGGCATTGCCGTGGCCGACAAATCATTAAGACTGGTCGCCGCCAATCTCCGTCTTGAAGAACTGGCTTATGAGAAGATCCCGTTCGACGTACAGGCCTGCCTTTCCGGCACGGCGCCGAAGATCGCGTCCCATCTCGAAGACTTCCTAAATCAATATCATTTTGACCGCGCGCGCCTCTTGGGCGTCGGCGTTTCCGTGCCCGGCCTGGTGAGCGAAGACCACAAGACCCTCTTCGTCGCACCGACCATGGGGCTCAGGAACCTCCCCTTAGAGGAGCTTCTGGGAGAGATCCCCTGCCCGGTCTATGTCGATAACGACGGCTCCGCCAGCGGACACGCCGAATACTTTGTCCGCAGGAGTTCCTGGAACATGGCTTATCTTTTCCTGGAAAACGGCGTAGGCGGAGCGGTTCTGGTGGGCGGCAGTCCCTACGGCGGAGATCATTCAAGGAGCGGCGAATTCGGACACATTTGCGTGGAACCCGGCGGCCTTCCGTGCTCCTGCGGCAAGCGCGGATGTCTCGAACCATATTGTTCTCCGCTCAGGATCGAGAAAGAGTTCGGCGTCTCCGTCGAAGAATTCTTCCAGGGTGTTCAGGAACACAACCCGGAATACGAAGCGCTTCTGTATGACATGCTCCGCCATATCGCCGTAGCGATCCAGAGCATCCGCATGACGCTCGACTGCGACGTCGTATTGAGCGGCTTCTTCAGTGAATTCCTGGGACCGTATCTTCCGGTCATCCGCCGCTACGTCCTTGCCGGCAACCCCTTTGATGAAAACGCGGACTTTGTCCAGCTGGCCATGCTCCGGCATCACATTTCCCCGCTCGGCGCCGCCCTCCACTACATCCGCGAGTTTGTGGAAAGGGTCTGAGAAGCCTTCCGAAGCGTCAGAGGAATGCTGTAGATTGTCGGAATGTATGAAACTTGTTTGAAATCCACGGCCGGTTCTGCACTGCAGCCTATAGAAAGCTTCTTGAAAGAGCGTCTTTTGCCGGATGCGGCGAAAGACGCTCTTGGTTTTTGGAGGGCCGAGCGCAAACATGCATTTTCAGACAAACACGCTCCGCATTCAGAGAGTGATTTGAGCGTATCAGACTAATATTTGTTTTATACGCTCTACTCCTAATGTTGGTTGAGAGCGTAAAATCCAGATAATCTCAAAGACGCTCTTACAAGCACAGAAGTCGAGAGCGTAAAACGAGAAAATGAGAAAATACGCTCCGCCTATCCAAGAATGAGTGACTGGAAAAAGCCTGAATTCCCTAAATACGCTCCGTGTTCCAATGTGCCGGGGATTGTGGTACAATCATTATAGAAGAAAAGTCACAAAGAGAGCCTCGCCATGAACCCAAGACCCGCGAAACAAGCCCCGATCCGCATCCTATTCATCTGCCACGGCAATATTTGCCGGAGCGCGATTGCGGAGTACCTGATGAAGGATATGATCGGGAAGAGAGGGCTTAGGGAGTGCTTCTATGTGGAGTCCGCGGCGACGAGTACGGAAGAGCTTGGCTGTCCGGTCTATCCGCCGGCGAGGCGGGTGCTGAATGCGCACGGGATCGATTGCCGGGGCCATGCGGCGCGGCAGATCGTCCGCGGGGATTACAGCCGTTTTGACCTCCTGATCGGTATGGATGAACGGAATATCTGGAACATGAAGCGCACGTTCGGCGGCGATCCGGAAGGGAAGATCCATCTGCTCTCGGAATATGCACATTTTTCAGGAGAAGTCGAGGACCCCTGGTACACCGGGCGCTTTGAGAAGGTATACGATCAGATTCAGGACGGACTGGAAGGCATCCTCGCTTCCTTTGACCATAACTGAACGTAAGACGAACTTTGGAGGAAATGTCTGAGCCATGTGCTGCAGATACTACTTTGCTGACAAAGAAAAAGAGCTTCGGGAGATCGCGGCGGAGGCTGCGAAGTCTCCGCTTGCCCGGAAATTCATGCTGGCAGCGACGCCCTTAATGAGTTCCGGCGAGATTCGCCCGACAAATGTGGTTCCGGTCATCGCTCCCGGAAAAAACGGACAGAAAGCAGTCTTCCCGATGCGCTGGGGATTTCAGATTCCGGGACACTCGCTTGTGGTCAACGCGCGGGTGGAAACGGCTTCAGAGAAGCAGACTTTCATGGAAGCCTGGCAGCGGCACCGCTGTATCATCCCGGCGTCCTGGTATTTCGAATGGGAGCATCTTGTCGGAAATAATGGACAGAAGAAGACGGGAGACAAATATCTGATCCAGCCGAAAGATTCCCGGCTGACCTGGCTTTGCGGCCTGTACCGGATCGAAGAAGGCCTGCCGGTATTTACGATACTGACGAGGGAACCCTCAGATGAGCTTCGGCGCATCCATGACCGGATGCCCCTGATCCTCCCCGAAGAACGCATCGTGGAATGGATCACTCCGGGCGCCAGGCCAGAGGCCGTCCTGCCTTTCGCGCTCACGGAAATGTATCTCGAGAAACAATCCGGGCAGCTACACCTGGAACACTTTTCGCGCCCCGCTCCCTGACAAGCTATTAATCACTTTCCAGCCCCACGGCCTGACAGACTTTGATCACTTCTCCCACACCACGGCCTGATAGGGCTTGAGGGTGATGGCGCGTCCGTTCTGCGTCAAATCTTCGTAGTTATTGAGAAGGATCTTCGCGCCCGGAGCCCACTCCGGAATCGAATAGCGGACGGTCCGCTTTGAGAAATTGGCTGCGATGAGCAGCCTTTTTTCCTGATATTCACGGCTGTAGGCAAGGACACGGCGGTTCTTGTGATCGTATTCGACCGTACGGCCATGGATCGCAGCCGCATTTTCCTTCTTGATCCGAATGAGCTTCTGATAGAAACGGTAAATGGAGCGTTCGGCATGGAGGTCGCTTTCCACGTTGATCTCGGGATAGGCCGGGTTCACGCACTGCCAGGGTTCATGCCCCTTGTTGAACCCGCCGTTCGTTCCGCTGTTCCAGGCCATGGGCACGCGGCCGTGATCGCGTGAACCGTAGCGGATGAAGCGGAAGGCGAGGCCCTTCGGGATGCCGTAACTCCGCATCAGTTGATAGACAAATCCGGAGACCGGATCTTTCATTTCGTCGATGCTTTTGAATTTGCAATTGACCAGGCCGGCTTCTTCGCCCATGTAGAGAAATGGCGTACCGAAGCCCAGAAAGACCGCCGAAGCGAGCATGGTGGCCGCTTCGTAGCGGTAGTGCCGGGTGTCGATCCCGAAACGGCTCACCGAACGCGGAACGTCGTGGTTTTCCAGAACGAGCGCGTTCCAGCCGTGCCCGTAATTGTCCGTCTGCGGCCGGAAAAGCCCTTCCTTGAACTGCCTCAGATCGAAAGGCTTTTTAAAGAAACGAAGGCCGGCAATGTTGTCGCTCTCAAGGTGCGCGAAGTTGAAAATGCTGTCGAGCTCATGGTTTGCCTCATCGACGTAGGCCAGCGCATTTTCCTTGGAAGGGTGGTAGGATTCGCCGACGGTGAACGTGTCATAGTGCGCGAGCGTGTTCTCGTACAGCTCTTTCAGGAATTCGTGCATCCTGGGGCCGTCGATGAAATAGATCTCGCCGCGCTGGAAGGTTTTCCTGCTCAGGTCGTCCCGGATCGGATAGACCTTGGAGAACATATTGAAAACGTCGAAGCGGAAGCCGTCCACGCCTTTCTCAAGCCAGAAATTCAGGATGTCATAGATCTCGCGCCGGACCTCGGGATTCTCCCAGTTCAGGTCTGCCTGCTCCTTGCAGAAGAGGTGCAGATAATACTCGTCCGTCCCGCCGATCCGTTCCCAGGCCGTTCCGGTGAACGACGAAGCCCAGTTCGTCGGCGGGGTCATTTTCCCCTTCACGAGCCGGCCTTTCCGGATGATGTAGTAGTCACGGTACTTGGAACCCGGATCCGCGATCGCGGCTTTGAACCAGGGATGCTCGGTCGAAGTGTGGTTGAGGACCATGTCCATGATGACCTTGAGATCCCGCTTGTGGCATTCCGAAAGCAGCCGGTCGAAATCCGCCATGGTGCCGAATTTGCCGTCAATGTCCCGGTAATCGCTGATATCATAGCCGTAGTCGTAGTCCGGCGACTTGTAGAGCGGTGAGAACCAGACCGCCGTCACGCCAAGTTCCTTGATATAGTCCAGCTTTGAGATGATGCCTTCGATATCCCCAAAGCCGTCGTTGTCCGCGTCCATGAAGGAAAAAGGATAGATCTGATAGACTACCGCATTCTTATACCATTGCGTTCTCATAAACTCTCCTTTTCGCCGGGTTTTCCTATAATCAGTATAGCGGATTTCACGGGGATCCTCAAGCATCCCCTGTCACGAGGCATCCCAGAAGCATTGTTTTTGCCATCTTGAGGAGTTTGAAAGAATCGAGTATACTGTGGGGCAGGCAAACGGGAGAAACGCCTTTATGGCGGTCCCGGCTTTTTGATGGATGGAGAGAGCAACATGAATCAAATCGAGACAGCCGACTATCTGGTCAGACTTTTGGATCTTTCTGATTCGGCTGAATTACGGGAAGTCCAGCGTCTGCGCTACGAGTATCTGCTCAAAGATTTCGACGAGAAGAAAAATGAGGCGGAAGGGCTGGACGACGACGGATATGACGCATTGACCGAATCGATCGTGGTGATCGATAAAAGAAACGGGAAGATCGTCGGCACATACAGGCTGGCAACGGCAAAGACCCTGAAGGGAAGGCCCTATAAATCCGAGGAGGAGTTTGATATTTCCTCACTGAAAGAAGACCCTGACGGAATCGTGGAAGCCGGCAGGGCGGTCGTTCATGGCGACTACCGGAACGGAACCGTGATCGCGCTTCTGTGGAAAGGTCTCCTCACCTACGCTAGAGATCAGCATCTCAGATACATTTTCGGAACCTGTTCCTTACACGGTACGGACCCGGAGAAATACGTCAACACCACTTCCGTACTGAACCAGCATCATCTCAGCGAACGCTTCGACATCCGCGCGGTCCGTGATTCTTTTGAATACGGCACGCGGAAAGACCTCCAAAAGTCCGAAGCAGAGATTCCAGGCCTTCTCAAGGCCTATCTCATGATGGGCGCCACCGTGTCCCGGAACGGCTTCATTGATCATGATTTCAACTGCTGCGACGTGATGACGATCCTGGATTGCCAGACGATCAACCAGCGTTTTCTGAAACACTTCGTGGGCTGAGCCCCGGACAGCACGAGGCCCGGCGGCTTCGGAGGAGATTCATGGAGAGATTGGAGTTCGGAAACCGGGACGCAGATATCGTTCTGATCCAGCCGGTCGATGTGCATGATCTGGAGGTCATCGAAAGAGAAGCCGCCCTGATCCGTGAATTTACCAAGAAGGATTTTCTGCTTGCGGCCTTTCAGGTCCATGACTGGAACAAGGATCTGTCCCCCTGGAAAGCGCCGGCCGTCTTCGGAAGAGAAGATTTCGGGGAAGGCGCCGGGGACACGCTCTCGGAAATCCTGAATTTCTGCACAGACAAAACAAAGAATTACTATATCGGCGGGTATTCCCTCGCCGGTCTTTTTGCGCTTTGGGCAGTCACACGGACCGACGTGTTTCAGGGCGCGGCCTGCGCCTCGCCGTCTCTCTGGTTCCCCGGATTTGAGGAATATGTCCGGGATCATGAGATCCTCACGGAAAATGTCTACCTCAGCCTGGGGGACAGGGAAGAAAAAGCGCGGAACCCGGTCATGGCCACAGTGGGCGACCGGGTCCGCGCGATGCATGCGCTTCTATCGGACCGGAAGGTCCATTGCACGCTCGAATGGAACGAGGGCAATCATTTCAGAGATTCCGAGCTTCGGTCCGCCAAGGCATTCTCCTGGGTCCTTCTCTCATAATCTTCCAGCGCGGAGCGGATCGCTTCCTCCGCCAGCACGCTGCAGTGCATTTTGTAGGCGGGAAGCCCGTCCAGCGCTTCCGCGACGGCCTTATTCGTGAGCTTTCGGACTTCGCTCAGGGGCTGGCCCTTGATCAGCTCCGTGGCCATCGAGCTGGAGGCGATCGCGCTGCCGCAGCCGAAGGTCTC
>DBVJ01000041.1:2169-4661 GCA_002308115.1 Lachnospiraceae bacterium UBA1267 | reverse complement strand
ACTTTTTCACTGTATAATGCCATGTTCTGATCCTCCTCAAAGAATGAATTTCGTCTTTCCGGATACGAGGTCTCTCCAGACGGGAGAGAAGCTCCGGAGGTAGGTCACGACCTCTTTCACGGTCTGAATGATATAGTCCACATCTGCTTCGGTGATATCTTCCGCAAGGCTCAGACGCAGAGAACCGTGCGCCACGTCATGCACCCGGCCGATGGCGAGCAGCACATGGCTCGGATCCAGCGAACCCGAGGTGCAGGCGCTTCCCGAAGAGGCGCAGATGCCTTTGTCGTCGAGTAAGAGAAGAAGCGACTCGCCTTCGATGCCTTCGAAGCAGAAACTCACGTTCCCCGGGAGCCTTTGCTCCGCGTCGCCGTTCAGCGCCGAATGCGGAATTTCACGGAGGCCCCGAATCAGACGGTCTCTCATTTTCGTGAGCCGGGCGGCGTTTTCCGCCATCTTCCCGTTGGCTTCTTTCAGGGCTGCGGCCATTGCCGCGATTCCCGCCACATTCTCGGTTCCGGCGCGCTTTCCGCGTTCCTGGGCGCCGCCCTCGATCAGATTGGTGAGCATGACGCCTCTCTTGGCATAAAGGAAACCGACACCTTTCGGGCCGTGGAACTTGTGGGCGGAGGCGGACAGGAGATCAATGTTGTCGTTCCGGACGTTGACCGGAATGTGTCCGACGGCCTGCACCGCGTCTACGTGGAAGAGCACGCCCCGCATCCTTAAGATGGAACCGATCTCGCGGATCCTTTGGATCGTGCCGATCTCATTGTTCGCGTACATGATCGAGACCAGACAGGTGTCTTCCCGAACGGCCTCGCAGACCTCCTCCGGAAGAACGATGCCGTTCTCGTGAACAGGAAGAAGCGTGACCTCAAAGCCTTCTTTTTCGAGCGCTTCCAGTGTGTGCAGCACCGCATGATGCTCGAAAGCGGATGAAATGATATGTGTTTTGCCCTTTTTACGGCCCAGATAAGCGGCGGACCGGATGGCCTGATTGTCCGCCTCGCTCCCTCCGGACGTGAAAATGATCTCGCCCGGCTGGGCGCCGATCACGTCTGCAATGTCTTTCCGCGCGCCTTCCAGCACTTCCTTCGCGTCCTGTCCGAAGCTATAGAGACTGGACGGGTTGCCCCAGTGCGCATTGAGCACGTTCAGCATGGTTTGTGTAGCCGTTTCACTCATTTTCGTTGTGGCGGCGTTGTCCGCATAGATCATGAAAAAACTCCTTTCGAGGTTCTATGAGCATATTATTCCTATTTGCCTACTATGTCAATAGGTAAATAGCAAGACAGAGGCTCCTTACGGCTTGATTTACCTACTCACCTACTGTATAATCGGGAGAAAGGAAGGAGGTCATGCCATGATCTCAACAAGAGGGCGCTACGCGATCCGCGTCATGATCGATCTTGCAAAGCACGATGACGCGGAATATGTTCCGCTGAAGGATATCGCAGAGAGACAGGGAATTTCGAAAAAGTACCTGGAGATCATCGTGAAAGACATGGTCGCCGGAGGACTTCTGGTCGGCGCGAGCGGAAAGGGCGGGGGCTACAAACTTGTGCGGAAGCCTGAGGAGTATGCCATCGGCGAGATCATCGAACTGATGGAAGGGCCTCTGGCGCCTGTGGCCTGCCTCTCGAAAGGCGCGCCCGAGTGCCCAAGATCCGCGACCTGCGAGACATTATCCCTTTGGGCGGAATATGATCAGATGACACACGATTATTTCTACAGCAAACATCTGAGTGATCTGTTATGAAGTACCAACATCTACCCTTTGAGGAATATTTCATCAATACCAGCGAGGACTACACGCACACCGGAAAGGTCACCTATCCGGTCAAATACGTCGCGGTCAAATACAATCTGACCCGGATCGGCAAGCTGTTCAGGCTGGCCCACGAGGTCAATTACGAGATGCATTACGAGCCGGACCGCGACGTGATCCAGATCCATTTTCAGCGCACCATGGGCACGATCGACTGGATCGCGAACATCTTCGAAGCCGGAGCGCGGTACTACACCGCGATCGAATTCGAGGAAGAGCCGCTTCAGCTTCGGGTGCACCGCGGCTGGGGAAATATGTATCTGGCCATCAAGCATCAGGTCCGCGATGAGTGGTCGGCGCTTCATGAAGCGCATCCGGAAGCCGAAACGGAGATCATCGGATGGTCTCTGGGCTCCGGCATCGCCAGCCTGTGCTGCCAGGATCTGAACTACAATTTCGGCGTGAAACCGTATCTCTACACCTTCGGCAGCGTACGCCCCTTCCAGTGCACGCCGCTCAACAAGAAGCGGATGCAGAAATACTTTGAAACGCTGTACACGGGCTGCGCGAATTTCGCCGACCAGAACGACCTCATCACCTACCTGCCGCCTTTCCGCGGCTTCATGATGATCCGCCGCGTCAGGCTGGGCAAGGATGTCAAGCGGTCCTTCTTCCGGCTTCTGCACCCGCTTAAATTCCACGTGCATTACGATCTGCCGGA
>DBVJ01000041.1:0-2112 GCA_002308115.1 Lachnospiraceae bacterium UBA1267 | reverse complement strand
TATGAGAACATCGAAGGAGGTTTTCAGCGATGAACCGTGTAAGGCATAATGAAGAATCGAAGCCAGGGCAGTCTGGGATGAAAGGTACAAAGCGTTGTAAAGCACTTGCGCTCATCCTGACCGCGCTGCTTCTTATGGCCTCGTTTTCAGCCTGTCAGTCGACGCCTTCCGCCGGGCCGACCGAACCGATAGACGTGAACGGAACAACCGAGCCGATCGACGTGAGCGGAACACCCGGAGTAATAGAACCTTCCGTGCAGCCGTCGGATCCTTCGAAGATTCCCGGCCAGTGGGCCGAAAACATCGGCGCAAATCCGGTCACGATGATCAACAGCACCATGGATGTCTCATCCTTCGATGAGCGCCTCCTGGCATTCATCTCCGAACACGCCGAGGGCAATTACATGGCCTCTCCGTTGTCCTTCCGCTATGCGCTGGGGCTTCTTCTGGCGGGCGCGAACGGCGAGACGAAAGCCGAACTTCTCAAGGCATTCGGCGTCGAATCCGAAGAAGAATGGAACAAATACTGCCTGGACTTCAACGGTTTTTCGGAGCGATACGCCTCCGGACTGGAGCAGGCGATCCGCGAGCACGAGGAGTGGGTCAAAAAGGGCTACATTTCTAAAGACGCACCTGCCCCGTACCGCGCGCTTCGCGTCGCAAACTCCGTCTGGAAAGCAGACTGGGTCACGGAAGATTTCAAAGACGCCTATCGTGAAGCCATTGAAAAATATTATGCCGCGGAGTACCGCTCCTTCACCCCTGCCGATGCCGTCGCGAAGATCAACGAATGGGCCGACATCAAGACAGAACACATGATCCCGAAACTTCTTCCGGAAGATTATCCGACCGAAAGTCTGGCCGTCGTCCTGATGAATGCGCTCTATTTCAAAGATAACTGGGCCAAAGAATTCCCGAAATGGCGGACCAAAGAGAATGACTTCCATACCCTCGCCGGCGGGACCACCCGGAAAGAATTCATGACCACAGAGGAGCATTTCTCCTACTACGAAGACGACGAGACGCAGCTTGTGATCCTGCCCATGAATGGCGGCGTGTACATGGCCTTTGTCCTCGGATCCACGGACGGCCTCTCTGAGAAGATCTCCAAAGCCGGAGGCGAACAAGTCCTCGTCACCATCCCGAAGATCGACCTCGAGACCGACTTCTCGAATGGCGAGTTTGTCGACTTCCTGAAGGCCAACGGTGTGAATCTGGCCTTCACCGATGCCGCGGACTTTTCCAACATGATCGACCACGACCTCTACGTCAGCGACATCATTCAGAAGACCCGCATCAAACTGGACGAGAAGGGTGTCGAGGCCGCTGCCGTGACCGCAATCATCGTGCCGGAGAGCGCTATGCCGCCCGAGGAAGGCCCCAAGACCTTCGTCGCCGACCGGCCCTTCTCCTTCTACATCTACACCACGGCAAATGACACGACCGCGATCATGTTCGCCGGCCAAATCGTCGAGTAAGACGTGTTATTTTGCGAAAACCGGCCCCCTGACTGCGATGCGCAGCCAAGCGGCCGGTCTTTTTTGCGGCCCGGCATACGAAATCAACCATTTCACGATAAATCTTCGCCTACTAGTGAGTGTTTCGGTCGCGAACGGCATACTAAAAAAGTCAATTCGTGAAAACTCTTCGCCGGAAAGCGAGCTTTTTAGCCGTGAGCGGCATACTAAATTGCGAGTTTGGCCAAAAATCTTCGCCGGAGAAGCAGGTTTGAGGCCCAAAACGGCATACTAAATTGGCACTCTCGCGAAAAATCTTCGCCGGAGCGCTGACTAGTCCTGCTTGTGGCGTCTAAAACTATACATATAACGAGAATTAGCTGCCCCAGAGGCGGGTTTAAGGTCTCCAGGAGCGTCTAAAACTATGCATATCACGAGAATTAGCTGCCCCGGGAGCGGGTTTAAGGCCTCCTGGGGCGGCTAAAACTATGCATATCACGAGAATTAGCTGCCCCAGAGGCGGGTTTAAGGCTTCCCGGGGCGGCTAAAAGAGATCGTTTCGAGAGAATTGTTCGAAAAATGGCAAAATCCTTGTTGACAAGTTTACTTGGCAATGATATAGTCATGATATGCCAAGCGTACTTGGCACACAAAG
>DBVJ01000125.1:2243-5982 GCA_002308115.1 Lachnospiraceae bacterium UBA1267 | reverse complement strand
GCCGCCATCGGAAAGATCGCCGGCGAGCAGCTCACGAAACTCATGACGCTCGGGCTCACCGAGCAGGAAGCCGAGGCCGCGATCATCGACGGATTCCTGAGCTGAGTGGAGGTTCCATGTATTATCATGCGTCCCCCACAGGCGGGATCACAAAGCTTGAGCCCCGGATCTCCAACCACAATGTCCCGCTGATCTACTTTTCGGAAAAGCGGGAAAATGTGCTCGTCTATCTGAGCAATTCGGTCGAGAAATTCTGCCATGAGACCGGTTTCCCCTACGACGGCCCGTGGCAGAAATGGGGGCCTTATGGCTTTGATCCGGACGGACGTCTGAGGCTCGAAGAATATTATCCGAATGCTTTAGAGGAGACTTACCGCGGCGTGTCCGGCTGGATCTACAGCGCGGAGGCGATCACGCCTTCGGACTTTGACCTCAGGATCCCCGGCGCGGCAGTGTCCGCGGAACCGGTCGACGTGTGCGGCGCGGAGTTCGTTCCCGATGCGCTGGAAGCGATCCTCGAAGCGGAACGCCAAGGGCTGATCACGATCCTGCGCTATGAAGAGATGCCTGAGCGTATGCATGCCTGGCTTCAGGAAATCACGCCGAAGGAATACGACGAGGCTGCGGATCATCCGGAATACCGGTATTTTCTCAGGGCCAAGTTTCCGGAAATGCTGAAAGACCGTTATCCGGTCACGGACGTCGTCGCGGCGCTCATCTGGGACGGAGACCGTTTCATGATCGCACAGCGCCCCGCGTACAAAGCCCGCCCGCTCCTCTGGGAGTATGTGGGCGGCAAGGTGGAGCGCGGCGAAACAAAGAAAGAGGCGCTGATCCGTGAATGCCGCGAAGAACTTGGGATCACGGTTTCCGTCGGAGACGTCTTCACGGAAGTGCTTCACGTCTATCCGGACATTACGATCCGCCTGACGCTGTTCCACGCGGCGATCAAAGAGGGCACGCCTGTGCTTCTGGAGCACAAGGATCTTCGCTGGATCCTGCCTTCCGAGATCCCGGACTATCCCTTCTGTCCCGCAGACGAAGAGATCAATCAGAAGATCCGGAAGACATTTTCAAAAAGCTGAGACAAGGCCTTTCGCGAAAGAAACGGCCGAACGGTCCTCAGATCGCATAGAATAAGGCCGGGGCTTTGATGCCCCGGCCTTCCCGTTTCGGATAATGCCTTTTTATCTCAGGAAGAAGTTTGCAGCCGCGAAGACCGCCGCGGTTCTGGCGCCGGCGGCAGCCTGGCGGGAACTGTACATGGTCTCCATGGCAGCATATTCCATCTGGCTCTTGTGCGCGTCATCAAACATGATGTTGATGGAATCCGTGATGTTGTTCGCACGGCCCGACTGGATATTGTTCGCGATCGTCTGCAGGATCGCGGGATTCGTGAACTCCTCGCCCACCAGACAATCTCCATAATTCACATAATGATAATGCAGATCGTCCGCCAGTTCGACCAGACGGTTCAGGGCTTCTTCTTTGTGCCTGCCTCTCGCGATGGATCCAAAGATAAAGGCCAGGATCATGCCGACGGATCCGAGAAGCCAGACGATCATGAAAATGTATGCTCCGGCACTTGAATAATCCGCGCTGATCAATGAGACCAGTGTGATGAATCCTACCACAAACAGGATGATGCCCCAGACCAGAAGGCCGGGTTTTCTCTTGTCATACTCGTCCAGCGTGGTGTTGATCGCGTCATACTCGTCATATTCCGCGCCCTTCTGGCTGAAATAACCATACATCCGCTCCAGTTCCTGCAGATTGGCCATCCGTTCCTGCTGGACCGCCTGCGGATTATAGCCGTAATAGGGCTGCTGATACTGCTGGTACTGCTGCTGATATGGCTGCTGATACTGGGGTACAGGCTGCTGGTACTGGGGCGCAGGCTGCTGGTACTGTGGCGCAGGCTGCTGGTACTGCTGATACGTATTCGGCGCCGGCTCGGCGGAACGTGTCGGCATGGCGTTGAGCGGGTTTCCGCAGGCCGGGCAGAAAGACGCGCCGTCCGCTACCTGGGATCCACATTTCGGGCAAAACATGTTCGATACCTCCTCACAAAGTCGTGTGCTTATTCGCTAAACAGTTCGCGGATGTGCTTCAGCGTCTCACGGACGTACTGCTCGCCTCCCTGATGTCCGACGACGCCGGAGGAAACGAAGGCGGAATAATGGCCGCCCTGTTCGGCCTTCTCAGTGGGAAGGTAGCCTTCCGTGCCGTTCGCGAGCTGGATCAGGAAAGTCTGCTCCGCGTCGCTCCGCGCCTTGATCTGGTTGCCGTAGTCCAGGAAGAGTTCGAACGGATCCGTGCCGATCGCGATGGTGCCGAGGCGCATGATGTGCGTTTCCGTATCGCAGATGTTGAAGGTCTGCTGCTCCTCATAGCGGCGCATGGTGCCCAGATAGATCTGCAGGTTCGCGGCAACGTTGAAGTCCACATTTCCGGGGTGATTACGGATATAATCTTCCACTTCCTTCCGGGCAGCCTTGTATTCGGTAATGGTCACACGGCGGACCGGAAGCTGCATGTCATACACGATATGCTTGAACGGAACGACGCTCTGGATGGCATCCCTGCCGTCCGCAAGCTTCTCTTCCACTTCCTCGTAGATCTCCGCCACTTCATTGGCGATGCGCTTTCCGGCTTTCCGCATGCCGTCCAGGTCGAACATAGACGGATCTGCCTTGCGCTTCAGCGGGTGCTTACGGATAATGTTGGGGTCATGGACATCGGAATACGGCTCGACCCAGCGGACGATGTCGACCGGGCACTGATCACCTGCCGGCGAGCAGAGCGCAAGCACATACAGATCCTCGCCGAAGCGCTTCCGAAGAAGCATCTTCGCTTCGCCCCAGAAGTCCGGAGAAACGAAGAGTCTGTGCTGGACGGCCTGAGCCGGGCATGCCAGGTTCACGACCACGCCGGTCAGTTTCTTCGCTTCATTATAAATATAAAGGAGCTCCACGCCGGTGTCTTCGCCGCCTTCCACGGAGACGAAGCAGGCCGTGTTGGTCTCGCCCCACATCGCAGCGGTGCCATCCGAATACTTTGCACGGCGGCACATGCCGACGGCCGCGCGTCCGAAGGCGTTGACAAAACCCTGATCCTCAAGTTTGGACCATGCATCCAGGATGACTTTGGTGATACGCTCGATGAGAAGATCCAGGACTTCCTCCTTGGAGGCGATGTCCGGGTTATTGGAAACCGGCGCGCTTTCCACATATTTCGAACCTTCCGGAAGCAGCGCTTCCAGAAGCGTACGGTTGTTGGAAGACAGACCGACCGCGCTCGCCGAGCGGCGGATGTTCTTATAGACTGGACCGGTATGCGTGTGGATGGCGTTCAGCACGATCTTCATCGGATCGATGCCAAGCGTGTTGCCCTCCAGGTTCTTACGGACGGCCGTCACCAGGTTCCAGCCGATGGAGACCAGATCGCAGGACACGAGGGTCATCTGCTCTTCCCCGTCCGTCACGGCCATGGCCGTCGCGGTGATCGGTTTCTCCACGTATTCCGAGATACGCTCCGCAAACTGTCCTGCCAGAGCGACCTTCTTGTCCGGTGTGATGCTGATCTCAGACCAGCCGATCTTCAATTTGCCCATTCTTTTCTCTCCTTCTCTTTCGTTTTCAAAAGTCAGGGTTTTTCGCGTGTTTCTGCTGATTTCGTTATAACGAACCCCCTCCCCTCTGTCAAGTCTGTTCATTTTCTTTTCTTCAGACTTTCGAAA
>DBVJ01000125.1:0-2226 GCA_002308115.1 Lachnospiraceae bacterium UBA1267 | reverse complement strand
CACTATGGCAGAGATCAGACTCGAAAATGTTTCGAAAACCTTCAATAATAATGTGAAAGCCGTCCGTGATCTTTCTCTGACGATCCCGGACGGGGAATTTCTCGTGCTTCTCGGTCCCTCCGGCTGCGGAAAGACCACGCTCCTCAGACTGGTATCGGGTCTGGAGAAGCCTACGGAAGGCCGGATCTTCTTCGACGGCGTCGATATGACCGAGCAGGAGCCCATGCCCCGGAACGTCGCGATGGTGTTCCAGAGTTACGCGCTCTATCCGCATCTCACCGTGTACAAGAACATCGCCTTCCCGCTGAAGTCGAAGCACATGAAGTCGGACGAGATCGACAGACGCGTCATGGAAGCCGCGAAAGCGCTGGACATTGAATACCTTCTGAACCGAAGGCCCCGGGTGCTCTCCGGCGGACAAAGGCAGCGTGTCGCTTTGGCCCGCGCCATCGTCCGCGAGCCCAGCGTGTTCCTTCTGGACGAGCCTTTGTCCAATCTGGACGTGAAAATGCGTCAGGAGCTCCGCGAGGTCATTCTCAACCTGCACGAAAAGCTCGGCACGACATTTATCTACGTGACCCACGATCAGACCGAGGCCATGCAGATGGGCAGCCGCATCGTGGTCATGAACTCCGGCCTTCTGCAGCAGATCGGTTCTCCGCAGGAAGTATACAACTATCCCGCCTCCGTTTTTACCGGCACCTTCATCGGCGCGCCGAAGATGAATCTCTTCGCTTCCCGCATGAAGAGCATCAATACCGTTTCCGGAGGTCCCGAAGCGAAAGGCGCGCAATGGTCCGTCTCCCTCATGGGCAACCGCTTCGCGCTGCCTTTGGAACGCGCGCCTTACGATGATCCGGAATTCTTCGAAGGAAAGCCGGTCATCCTTGGCGTCCGTCCGGAAGATTTCAAGGAAGACGGTGATCCGGACCAGCCTTACATCGAAGCGAAGGCCGTGAAGGTCGTTCCGATGGGCGCAAGCCTCCACATCGAGGCCGAGGCGAACGGCAAGACCTTCCTTACGGTCCGGGACAACCACACCCCCATCGAACCCGGCGACGAGCTGAAACTGCCTGTCAACCGCTGGTGTGTCCACGTTTTCGACGCGCTTAGTGAGAAGGCTCTCTGCAAGAGTGTATATAAGAAATTACGCCCGGAATCAGGTGAACAGTCATGAGCGAAGAGAATAAAGGCAGAAAACAGTGGTTCGTTCCGAAGAAGGACTATCCGCGCCAGCAGGGCCGGGAACTTGAATTCATCCGGTTTCTGAAGACCGTGTTCCGCGAGTTCTGGGAACTCATGAAGCTGAATTTCCTCTTCATCCTGACTTGTCTCGGCGTCGTCACGATCCCGGCCGCGATCACTGCCCGGAACGCCATCACGATCACCATGTACCGCGACAAGAACCATTTCCTGTGGCGGGATTACTGGAAGGCTTTCAAGACGGATTTCTGGCGTGCGCTTTTAGGGGGCGTGATCTTCGGCGCGCTGCTTACGCTGTTCTTCATTGCTTCCTATTTTTATCTGCAGCTCACCCAGAAGGCCGGCGGCATGTTCATCGTGCCCATGGTGCTGTCCATTTTCATGTTTCTGGTCGCGTACATTTCGGGCGTTTACTTCTTCCGGATGCTGCCGACAGTGGACCTTAAGTTCTGGCCGCTCCTCAAGAACTCTCTCATGTTGTTCTTCCTGAACTTCCCCAGAAATCTTCTGTCGATCCTCATCATTGCGATCTTTGCCTTTATCGGATTCGGACTCCTCCCCTACAGCGCGGTCGTCCTGGTCTGCATCCATTTCTCGCTGGAATCCCTTTCTCTGGATTTCATCACTTACGCCGCCGTGGAGAAATACGTGATCCGCTCTGAGGAGGAAGAAGAGGTGCCCACCATGGACACCTACGAGCAGCTGGCTTCGGAGGAAAATGATTCGGAAGAGCTGAAAAGCGCGGAGATCGGAAACCTGTCTGATCTGGACTTTGACGACGGCGAAACCCCGCTGGGTGAAAACAAACCGGATAAAAGTTCATAAAGAATATACATATTACGATGAAAAAGGCCCCTTACGAGGGGGCTTTTTTCGTTTTCGAAAGTTGTTATTTTGGAATGATAACAACATTTTGCCCAAAAGAAAAATTTTTTTTTGATAATTCTTGACAAATTGCCAAAGGGTCTTTATAGTACTGGTATCAGAGGTTCCCTATGGGGGAACCGTGGTCGGAAAAAATTT
>DBVJ01000094.1:2228-7074 GCA_002308115.1 Lachnospiraceae bacterium UBA1267 | reverse complement strand
CCCCATATGTCCTGGGGATCCCGGGAGGCACGGCAGCGGATCATGGACACAGCAGAGGAAAATGTGCGGATGTTCCTTCAGGGAACGCCGGTCAATGTGGTAAACTGAAAAAGGCGGCGGCTGATATGGCCGATGAAAGGATGAAAGGCGTGGAAGAAATCTATGACCGGTATCTCAGAGAAATCATTCATCCTCAGTGGTAAAACGATGGAAGACAAAAGGACGATCTATCTCGCAGGAGGCTGCTTCTGGGGGATGCAGAAATATTTTGACCAGTTCGATGGGATTCTGGAGACCGAGACCGGCTATGCGAACGGCCCGACCGCCGATCCGACATACAAGGAAGTCTGTGCGGACAGCGGCCACGCGGAGACGCTCCGCATCGTGTACGATCCGCAGCAGATCAGCCTCCGGAAGCTTCTGGACGACTATTTTCTTGTCATCGATCCGCTTTCCGTAAACCGTCAGGGCGGCGACAGCGGCATCCAGTACCGGACGGGGATTTATTATACGGACGCTGACGATCTGCCGGAGATCCTTACGAGGGCGGCGGAAGAAGAGCGGAAACTCGGAGAGAAACTCGCAGTGGAGATCCTGCCGCTTGAGAACTTTTATCCGGCGGAAGAGTACCATCAGAAGTATCTGGACAAGAATCCGGGCGGCTATTGCCACATCCCTTCACATATGTTTACGCTGGGAAAGAAGGACGGAGATCATGACGGAACGTGAAACGAGAGGACCGGAAACGCTTTTGGGCTGGGGACCTGACAAAAGGATCCTGGCTTTCAATCTGGCTTTGATCAAAAGAGTCGTGACGAAGAAACTATGCGACGAGCAAGGTGCGCTCCTCACGATCGTGTCTCCGGCGTTCAGCAACGTAACGCTGGTGGAGCTGGTCCTCCGGGCGATGGCAGGAGAAAAGCTGAACGAAGAGCCGAAGGACAAAGACGCCGGCCTGCCCGGGAAGAACGAGCCTTTCACCGAGGAAATGCTGGTGTTCTGCGGATTTGCTTCCGACGATCTCGACCGCTTCCTTCAGGGGTATAAAATGACTGGTGTCCCCCGCGTCGATCTCAAAGCCGTGCTCACGCAGTACAATGCCGACTGGACGCCCGAAAAGCTTTTCGAAGAGTTGAATAAAGAACACGAAGCTTTCGAAAAGCAGAAAAAATAAAAGTGTTCATTGCATCGAAAAGCCCGGCAGCCGCCGGGCTTTTTCGTATCGGACCGGTCACTCCCGTAATCCGGGGTAATCCATGTTTTCCCAGTCGATCCGGCAGTCTTTATAGAAGAATTCATGGTCGCGCTCCCCGATCGGACGCAGGATCCGGCAGGGGTTTCCGACCGCGACGACATTTGCCGGGATGTCTTTCGTGACGACGGAACCTGCGCCGATCACCGTGTTGTCGCCGATCGTGACACCCGGCAGAATGATTGCGCCTGCCCCGAACCAGACGTTGTTGCCGACGTGGATGTCCCGGTTGAACTGGAGGGCTTTCGCGCGGATCGAGGGCTCCACGGGATGCGTGGCCGTGATGAAACTCACGTTCGGTCCGCACATGACACGGTCGCCGAAATAAATATGTCCGTCATCCGTCAGGGTCAGGTTGAAATTGGCATAGAAATAGCGGCCGAGATGCACGTGCTTTCCGCCGAAGTTTGCATAGAACGGCGGCTGGATATAGCTGCCCTCGCCGACCTCGGCGAACATCAGCCGCAGAAGCTCCTCCATCCGTTCGGTCTGGTCGTTCCGGAGCTTATTGTACTCAAACAGGAGTTTGATATCTTCGTTCTGCCCGCGGACCAGCTCCTTGTCTGTGGAATCATAGATGAGACCAGCTTCCATCCGCTCTTTTTCTGTCATGGCAAGCCTCCTGAATGCTTGATTTTCGTTCATGGGGTAAGTATAATCGATTCTAACTTCGGAGGGAAGCCTCATCGTGAAAAAAGCAATTCTGAACAAACTGAAAGAGTCTGCATTTTCAGTCCTGCCCGTGGCAGTGCTGGTGCTGATCATTTCCTTCACACCGCTTGCAGACCTCACCTGGTCTGAACGCGGTGTCTTTTTCGCTTCCGCCCTGTTCCTCATTCTTGGGATGGGGCTTTTCAGCCTTGGCGCGGATCTTTCCATGTCGCCCATGGGAGAGCACGTCGGCGCGGGACTGACGAAGACCCGGAAGATCGGTCTTCTTCTGATCGTCTGTTTCTTCATGGGGCTTCTGATCACGATCGCGGAGCCGGACCTCTCGGTCCTCGCGGGGCAGGTTTCGACGGTCATCAACCCCACGGTCCTCACGCTTTCGATCGGACTGGGCGTCGGACTGTTCCTGATCATCGCCATCGCAAAGATCTTCTCGGAAAAGCCCCTGGCCTTGCTTCTCATGTTTTTCTACATGCTCATGTTCTGCCTTGCGGCGCTTCTTTTACAGATGGGCAAAGGAGATCTTCTTGCGCTGAGCTTCGATTCCGGCGGCGTCACGACCGGACCGGTCACCGTTCCGTTCATCATGGCGCTCGGCATCGGAATCGCCCAGACCATCGGCGGCAAGAAAGCGGGAGAGTCCAGCTTCGGTACGATCGCGCTCTGTTCCGCGGGACCGATCATCGCCGTCCTTCTTCTGTCTCTGTTCTCAAGTGGTACACTTCGCTATGAACTCGCGGATTATTCCATGGAGAATCTGAACGCGAAGCAGGTCTTCTCCACATTGCTTTCTTCCTTCGGGGAAGTGCTGAAGTCGCTCGGACTGATCGTCGGATTCTTCCTTCTGATCCAGCTGTTCCTTTTGAAACTTTCCTGGAAAGCGCTTGCCCGGATCGGCGTCGGTCTCATTTACACCCTCGCCGGACTGGTGATCTTCCTGGCTGCCGTGACGATCGGTTTCATGCCGGTCGGTTACAAGCTGGGCACACAGCTTGCGGAAGACGGACCGGTGTGGCTCACCGCTTTCGCCTTCGGCCTCGGCATGCTGACCGTTCTCGCCGAACCTGCCGTCCACGTATTGAACAATCAGGTCGAAAATGTGACCGGCGGCGAAATCACGAAGCGGCAGATGATGGTTGCGCTTTCGATCGGTGTCGGCATCTCCATCGCGATCTCGATGCTGAGGATCATTTTCGGCTTCTCCATTCTGGTCGTCCTCATCCCTGGATACCTGATCTCGCTGGGCCTTGCGCTGGCGGTTCCGGGCATCTATACCTCGATCGCCTTCGACTCCGGCGGCGTGGCATCCGGCCCTCTGACCTCCAGTTTCATCCTTCCTTTGGCCATCGGCGCCTGTGTCGCCATGAATGGAGAGGAAAGCGTGCTGTCGTCGGCGTTCGGCGTGGTCGCGCTGGTCGCGATGACTCCGCTCATCACCATACAGATCCTGGGCTTTAAGTCCGTTGTGAAGAGCTCCGTCCGGAGAAGACTTGCCATGAAGCGCATCATCTCCTCGGATGACGGCCAGATCATTTATTTTGAGTGAGGGTTTTGATGGCAAACGACGTGAAAAACATTTCCCCGATGAAACTCACACTTCTCGTCACCATCGTGCCGCGTGACAAGGAGGGCTTCTACATTGACTATCTCCAGACCCTCGGTTCGAACCTACAGATGAGCGCCTCCGGCCACGGGACTGCGAACAAAGAAGTGCTGGAATACCTCGGCCTGGACAACAATGACAAGTCCGTGATCTTCAGTGTGATCCGCGACGAAAAGACGGAACGCTTCCTAAGCGGTCTGGAAGACAAGTTCACGGCGATCCGGAACGGCAAAGGCATCGCCTGTGCGATCCCGCTTTCCAGCGTGATCGGGAAGCTGACCTTCGGTTTTTTAAGCGGCGACAGCCGTGTCGTATAAAGGAGAAAACGATGGGATACGCGTATGAAATGGTCGTCTGCATCATCAATGCAGGACACTCGCAGGACGTGGTAGATGCGGCGAGGAAGGCCGGCGCGACAGGCGCGACGGTCGTCAAGGCGCGCGGCACGGCGAACGCGAAGGCTGAAAAACTCTTCGGGATCCCGATCCAGCCGGAGAAGGAGATGGTCCTTAACATCGTAAAAGCGGAGATCAAGGACGATGTGCTTCGCACACTTTATCAGAACTGCGGGCTGGAGAGCGAAGGGCAGGGGATCGCATTTTCCCTTCCCGTGGAAAATGTGGTCGGCCTGAAAAAGATAACAGCTGCTGCGAAAACCGAAATAGACGCCGAAAAAGAGAAGAAAGACGGACAGGAGACTGTATGAATTATCAGGAACGCCTGAAGCAATACGTCGGGATCATGTCGGATTTCTGCAGAGATCCCGGCAAATACCGCATCGATCCGTTCCGGATCTTCGGCCCATTGTATTATGTGGGCGACAAAAAAGTCTGCATCCACCTCATCGATACCGGCGACGGTCTGGTCCTCATCGACTCCGGTTACCCGAACGCCAATCATCTCCTGTTTGATTCGATCTGGCGGCTGGGATTCGACCCGAAAGACGTCCGGCTCATCATCCATACGCACGGGCATTATGATCATTTCGGCGCATCGAACGAATTCCGGCTTCAGTTCGGCACGGAACTCGCGATTTCACGGGTGGACGCAGAATGGATGAAGAAGAATCCGCGCTTTTCGCTTCTCGAGTGGGCGCCTTCCACACCGATGGCCTATGACCCGCCCGGGTTCCAGATCCTTATAGAGGACGGGCAGGATCTCACGGTCGGAAATGTGACCTTCCATTTTGAACTGGTTCCGGGACATACGCCGGGCGTGCTGGCGATCTTCTTCGACGTGAAGGAAGGTGAGAAGACACTTCGCGCAGGCCTCCTGGGCGGCGTCGGACTCGCTGCGATCCATCGCTATCATCTGGAGGAATT
>DBVJ01000094.1:0-2180 GCA_002308115.1 Lachnospiraceae bacterium UBA1267 | reverse complement strand
CATCTCGGCAATCATCCGGGCAACAACCAGACCCTCGAGAAACGCGCAAAACAGCTGGTTTCCGGCGGGAATCCATTTGTTGAGGATTCGGACTGGGGCGGCTTCCTTGAGGACCTGGAAGGCCATATTTTGGACGTAATACGCGAAGAAGACTTCATGGAAGAATAAATTGTCGAAAAAAGACAGCAGGCGACAGCAGCCACAAGGAGGAAAACATGGCAGATCACGCAATTCATTATCTTTCTCTTTCTCAGGAAGACCTCATCCAAGCAGGCGCATTTGACCTCAGGATGGCCATCGACGCGCTTCAAAAAGGACTTCTGGCTTATAAGGACGGCCGGATCCTGTTCCCGGACAAGATCGTCCAGATCTTTAAGCAGGAGACGCAGGAACGCATCAACTGCCTGCCCGCGACCCTCTGCGACGAGAAGATCTGCGGCGTGAAATGGGTCTCGGTTTTCCCGGAGAACCCCCGCGTATTCGGACAGCAGAATCTGTCTGCGATCATCGTGCTTTCGAGCATTGTGAACGGTTTCCCGGTCGCGGTCATGGAAGGCACGCTTTGCTCCAACATGCGTGTGGCCGCCATGGGCGCCACCGCCGCGCAGTTCCTCTCCAGAGAAGATTCCGAGAGCATCGGCTTCATCGGCGCGGGCGAGCAGGCGAAAATGCATCTTTTGGGCATGAAGGCAGTCCGTCCCGGCCTGAAGCTTTGCCGCGTCTCCTCCAAGTACCCGGAAGAGGAAGAGACCTTCATCCGTCAGCTTTCCCCGTACCTGCCCGACATGGAATTTGTGGCCTGCGGCGGCAACAACGAGAAGGCCATCCGTGATTCCGACATCATCGTCACCGCGATCAGTGCGCAGCTTCCGCTCCTCAAGGCGGACTGGATCAAGGAAGGCGCGTTCTACAGTCACGTCGGCGGCTGGGAAGATGAATATGCGGTCGTTCTCAAGGCAGACAAAATCGTCTGCGACGACTGGCATACGGTCATCCACCGCGGCTCGCAGACCGTGGCGCGTGTCTATAACGAAGGCCTGATCACCGAAGACGCCATCTACGGCAACATCACCGAGATCCTCGACGGAACACTTCCCGGCCGTGAGAACGACAAGGAATTCATTTATTTTACGGCAACCGGTCTGGCCTATGCGGACATGTCCATCGCCTATGCAATGTATGAAAAGGCGCTTGCGGCGGGCGTCGGCCACGAAACTTCGCTTCAGGACAGCATGATCTTCGAGAAAGAAGACCTGAAGATCAGAGTGTAAGCCTTGATCCGGTATTGAGAAAATGCATTATGGTGCGTGCGGCCCCTTTCCGGGCCGCACGTTTTATTTTGGGGTCCAATCTATTTCAAAGGACAGGCCGTCAGATTGGACCGATTCATTCATTTTGAGGCCAAGATGGCTTCCGGATCCAAGTTGTTTCAAAGGATTGCCAAATATATTGGACCGATTCATTCATTTTGGGGCTGAAAAGCGGGTTACGGGTCCAAGCAAAATCAAGGAATAGCCAAACAGATTGGACCGAGTCATCCATTTAGGGGCTGAAAAGCGGGTTCGGAGTCCAATATATACTGAAGAATTGTGAATAAGATTGGATTGAGACTATTTTGACGGGCACTAGTCAGGATATGGAGTCCAATCTATTTGAAGACGGTTCAAGAAAGATTGGACGGGCAACGAGATGACAAAGCATGATGAATGGCTGATCTCAGGATCTTCTGTGAAAACGACAAAAAAGAGGAGCGCATGCGTTCCTCTTTGCCAATTCAGACGTCCGTATATGATTTATGCTTTTTCATCGGCCGTGAGGTATTCCATCACCGAGTGCGCGGCGACATTTCCTTCGCCGACGGCCTTGGTGATCTGGTAGGGGCGGCCGGTGATGTCGCCCGCGGCATAGAAGCCAGGGATGTTGGTTTCCTGACGGCGGTTCACCAGGACGTGCGGGCCGTCCATTTCAAGGCCTGTAAGAAGCGTGGCGGGCGCAATGGCGCTCCGGAGAATGAAGATGCCGTCCACGGGCAGTGTGCTGCCGTCCGTGAGCGTCAGGCTTTCGACGCGCATGCCGCCGTTCACGGCTTTGATGGGGGCGGGGAGGCGGCGGACATTCGGAAGATCGATTTCGGAATCCGCGTAAGGCGTGAAGAGATGGACTTCGGAGGCGAAACCGGC
>DBVJ01000114.1 GCA_002308115.1 Lachnospiraceae bacterium UBA1267 | reverse complement strand
GTCGACCATCTGACGGGTCATCAGCCGGTAATCTCTGGCGCCGCTCCGCATGTTTTCTTTGGAGAGAGAACCCATGAGGCTGTAGAAGCCTTTTGCCAGAACGGAACGGAGCCAGGGTTCGCCCTTACGGTCCTTCCGATATGAAGCGGCGCAGTCATATTCACCGGTCTTCAGCGCCTGATACATTTCCTTGAGGAGCTCCGGCGGATCCTGAAGATCTGCGTCCATGATCGTCACGTAATCGCCTGTGGAAGCCTGAAGTCCGGCGTACATGGAAGCGTCCTTTCCGAAATTACGGGAGAACGATATGTACTGGAACCGGGCGTCCTTCTCATGGATCTCTTTCATGAGATCCAGCGTATTGTCCTCGGAACAGTTGTTGATCATGAGGACTTCAAAACAGGCCTCCTCTTTCATGGATTCCATGACTTTTTCAAGCTCAGGGATCAGAAAGGGGATGGATTCGTGTTCGTTATAGCAGGGTACGATAATGGTGATCTTGTCCATAGCAATCTCCGTGCCGCTTAATTTGAGCTGTCACGTTCCCGGAGGACTTGAAGTGAAAAGTCAATCGTCCGGTCAATGCCTTCCGAGAGCGGCGTTTTCGGTGTCCAGCCCAGCGTTTCTTCCGCATGGCGGGTGGAAAGACAGGTGTATTTCAAGACCTCGTGCGCAAGAACTTCTTCGCGGATCGGCCGGGGGCCTTCATAAAGCTCCGGATAATTAGCCCAGAAGTGCGACACTTCCGCGTGCCGGACCGGAATGCATTCGCAGCCCATTTTCTTTTGGATGAGAGAAGCGATCTCGTTGACCGAAACGGTCTTTCCGGTACCGACGTTCAGAATGTCGAAACCGTCGACCTTCTGCGCGCGGATCACGAGATCCAGAAGATCGTCCACAAAGATGTAATCTCTTTCCTGTTCGCCGGAAGCGTGAAGGACAGGAGAGTTTCCGCGGTGGAACTCCCGGATGATGTAACCCATCACCGGAGGCTGCGTCCGGAGACAGTCGATGTGCGGCCCGAAGACGTTCGCAAAGCGGAAACAGACGACGTTCATGCCGTAACACGAAGCATAGGAACGGCAGAATTGTTCCGCCGCGTACTTGGTGCTCGGGTAGATCAGTGTCGGCGGAACGACTTCGCCTTCCACGGACGGAAATGTCAAAGTGTTTTCATAGACCGCGGAAGTGCTGGCGAAGAGAAAACGTCCGACGTTGTATTTTCTGGAAAGATCAAGCATCAGGACCGTGCCGCCGACATTGACGCGAAGCGCGTCGGAAGGACGGTTCTGACAGTCCGGAAGCGGCGTGATGCCGGCAAAATGATACACCACGTCGAAACGCTTTTCGGAGAAGAGATGGTCCATGGCTGCTTCATCCGTAACGGACGCGTGGACGATCTCTGCGCGGAAATCATGTTCCGGGAAAACGAGGTTGTCTTCGGAACCATAGGAAAAGTCATCGACCAGCGTGACGTCCTCGCCCATCTGAAACAGACGGTAGGAGAGCTGGGAGCCGATGAAACCGGCGGCTCCGGTCACGAGGATCTTCAGCATGATGGAGTCTCTCCTTTCTCGCAAGAACAGGAAACATGATTTTTGTTCTCCTTGATATGGCGGACGCCTTTCAGTCTTTCGCAAAGCACCGCCATCATGAGATGGTCGAAGATGAGATGCACGTCTTCCGCGATCTGCATGCTGTCCGCAGGCACATGAAGGCTCACGTCGGAGAGGGCTTTCAGTCTGCCGCCCGAGTATCCGGTGAGTCCGATCACCGTCGCGCCCTGTTCCCTGGCGTATTCCGCCGCCTTGACCACGTTCTTTGAATTGCCGCTTCCGGAGATCGCCATGACGACATCGCCGGGCTTCACGCGCCCAGTAAGCTGATACACGAAGACTTCTGAATAGTCGAAATCATTGGCGACGGCCATCAGAGTCGGAATGTTGTCGTTCAGGCACTGGAAACGGAAGACTTTCGGAAGACCTTCCGAAACACCTTTGTTGAAATCTCCGGCAAAATGAGAGGCCGTGGAGCCGGAGCCGCCGTTCCCGAAGACGTAGACTGTGCGCTCATCTTCCAAAGCACCCAGAAGCACGTTGATCGCGCGGGAGATCTCGGAAACGTCCAGCTTCTCCAGTGTTTCCCGTTCGATGCGAAGATAATCCTCAATATCTTTCGTGAAATCCGCCATGGGTCATTCTCCTTATTTGGCGTAAATGATGCGGCTGCCTTCCGGATCCATACGGAAAGCGACTTCCTTATAGTCTGAGAGGGCAGCGCGTACCGCGTTCTGATCCTCCGGCCGCACATAGACGAGGAGGAAACCGCCGCCGCCTGCGCCGAGGATCTTGCCGCCCAGCGCGCCGGATGCGACCGCGCGGTTATACATATCGTCGATCTCCGGGTTTGAAACACCGGAAGCGAACTGCTTTTTGAGCTCCCAGGTCTTTCTCAAAAGATATCCCCAGGAATCCAGATCGTGATTCTTGAGCGCGTTCTGGGCTTCCTCCACCGCAAGGACCAGGGGGTCCAGCACATACTCTTTCTTATGGGCAGTGGTCTCTTTCTGCTCCTGAAAGATCGGTCTGGAGTCGCGTGCCTTGCCGGTGTAGAAGAGCATGAGATGAGAGACCAGTTCGTTCCGGAGCTTTTCGTCCTCCGTGACCGGAAGCACGTCAACCGTGCCGTTCGCACGGAAAATGTAACGGTGGAAACCGCCGTAGGCTACGGCATACTGGTCCTGAATGCCGATCTGCTGGCCCAGATGATTGATCTCCAGATCGCAGGCTTCGCGGGCAAGGATCTCAGGTGTGACGCGCTCCCCCTTATAGGCGTGCAGCGCATTCAGCGTGCCGACGGCCAGCGCGGATGAGGAGGCCAGCCCGACGCCCAGATTGGTCATGGGAAGGTCCGCCATGTAGACGATCTCGATGCCAGTATGGATGCCGGTCATAAGAAGCGCTTCCCGGATAATGTTGTGCTTCACTTCCTCTGCGGTATCGACCAGTTCATTGCCGGAATACACGACACGGACACGTCCGTCCCAGCGCTTGTTCACGGTGATATAGACGTGCATGTCGAGCGCGGTGGAAATGACCGTACCGTAGCCGAATACTGAATTTTTGAAATATGCCTCGAAATCGGTGCCGCCTCCGAAGAATGAAGCCCGGAGCGGGGTCCTTGAAATGATCATCTGAGATACTCCCTGACCGCCTGAAGAAGCGGATATTGTTCGCTCACCATGACGGAGGGAACGCGTGCGGCGTTTCCTGCCATGATGTCGCGCTCGTCATCGCCGAACAGCACACACTTGGTGAGGTCGACGGAAAGTTCATGCTGAGCCTGATAGAGCATGCCTGGTTTCGGTTTGCGGCAGTCACAGCCGTCATCCCAGTTATGCGGGCAGTAATAGATCCGGTCAAGCGAGGCGCCATTTTCCTGAAGAAGCTCCTGAAGCCGTTCGTGAACACGTCCGAGATCCTGTTCGGTGAACCGGCCCCTCGCGATGCCCGGCTGATTGGAAATGAGAACGGTCATGTAGCCGGCTTCCTGTAGCAGCCTGACGGCTTCGCCTGCACCGGGAAGAAGGATCAGATCTTCCGGCTTTTCGATGTAATGCGCCCTGGGAGCCTTTCGGTTGAGCGTGCCGTCCCGGTCCAGGAAGGCGAGTTTACGTCCGCTGAAGAAGGTCTCGGTGAGCGGCATCCGGTCGAAAGAGCCGATGGAATAGTAGCGGTGATCGGTGACCGTGGCGAACAGCGTCCCTTCCTCCGAAAGACGCGGGAAGATCTCCTTGGAGAATCCGCCGGCCGGATCGCCCAGCATGGAGAGGACCTCTTTGCGGATGAGAGAGTAGCCGATCTCCACACCCTGAAGGCCGGGGGACTTGCGGCTCTTGTCATAAACGGTGACACGGCCGCTTTCCGGATCCACGCGAAGATTGCTCTTGGTGTACCCGTCCTTATTGGAATAAACGGTAAGCTGGACTTTTGCACGGTTTTTGAGGAAAGAGGCGGAGAGCGCCTCGATATCCACCGGGCAGTAATTGTCGCAGTAACAGAGGAGGAAGTTTTCCCGGATCTTCGGCATGGCTGCCTTAAGACGGTCGCCCGTGTCATAGCTTTCCGGGCGGATGTCGTAATCGATCCGGAGGCCGAACCGGGAGCCGTCACCAAGAAGCGAAACGACCTGTTCCGCACGGTAACCCAACAGAATCAGAATTTCCCGGAAACCGAAATCCTTAAGCTGCAGCACAATCCGTTCGATATAGGGAACGCCCTGAACGGGATAAAGCGGCTTTGGCGCGCTGTCGGTAAAAGGCCTGAGCCTTTCGCCCCTTCCGCCCGCAAGTATGACTGCCTGTTCCGTGATCATGCTTCTTCGCCTTTCCGTGTAACTGAACGGGAGTTTCCGGATCGCGTTCCTGGAGGACTCCCCGAGAATAAACCAACTTCAGATTATAACACCCCGGGAAATGAACCGCAAGCCATTATCTATGACCGGATCACGCCACGGATCTCACCGCTTTCAAGAGAGCAGGACAGAAAAAGACCGGCGTTTCCGCCGGTCTTTTCGGACAAGAGCTGATGACGGGAATCGGACCCGTGACCTCCTCACTACCAATGAGGTGCGCTACCGACTGTGCCACATCAGCTTGTCAACGCGTTGTATCTTACACGAAGTCCATTTATTTGTCAAGAATGATTTCGGGACTTTCCGCCCGGAAAAAACACTTCCTTTTTAAAGGCTTCTTTGGTATAATACACTCGTTTAAATGGGGGCTTTTGAACTTGAAGCAGATCATGAAATTCGTCAAACCGTATCGCCTGATGGTCCTCAGCACACTGGTGCTGAAGTCTTTGGCTACGATCGCGGGGCTTCTGATCCCTGCGGGCGTGTCTTTCATGTTCAGGCAGGTTTCCGAAGGCGAAGGCTGGGGCGCGGGCAGGATCTTCCTGTTTTCGGGGCTTCTGGTTCTGATCGCTTTAGTCGACATCGTCGGCAATGTGCTTGCAAACCGCCGTGCGTCTCTGGTAGCCCGGAACTCGACCGAACGGGTAAGAATGGAGCTTTTCCGGAAGATCAATGTGATCTCCATGTCCAAACAGCAGGAGTTCACAAGCGCTTCGCTCATTTCCAGAATGACCACGGACACCTATAACTTCCACCGCTTTATCGGAATGGTGCAGAGGATGGGCGTACGCCAGCCGATCATCATCGTCGGCGCGCTGGCCATTTCATTTGTCCTTGACGCGAAACTCACGCTGGTCATGCTCGCGGTCATGCCGCTTATGATCCTGGTGACGGCTTTGTTCATGCGTTTCGGCCATCCGATGTTCAGAAAGGTGCAGATCGCCCTGGACGACTTTGTCCGCATCGTCCGGGAGGACGTGAACGGCATCCGTGTCATCAAAGCGCTGTCCAAGACCGCCCAGGAGAAGGAACGTTTCGAGAAGATCAATCAGGACGTGGTCCGGAAAAATGAACGCGCGCTCATCATGATGGGCGGTCTGCATCCGGCCATCCGTTTCGTGCTCAATATCGGGCTGGTTTTCGTGATCTGGTTCGGCGCCAGATTCGTCAACGACGGCGACAGCGACCCGACCACGGTGCTGGCTTTTATGACCTACGTGCAGATGATCCTGAACGCCGTGATCTTTATTTCGCGGTTTTTCCTCATGTACACACAGGCTTCCGTCAGCGCGAACCGCATTGCGGAAGTGATCGAGGCGGAAGATGATCTTGAGGTGCAGGAGGAGACCGACACGGAAGAGACTGTCCTCAGGAGACAGAAGAACGCGTTCATCTCTTTCGAACATGTCACCTTCGGCTACGGCGAAGGCAGGGACGTTCTGAAAGACGTTTCTTTCTCCGTGAAGAAAGGCGAGACGCTCGGCATCATCGGCGCGACCGGCTCCGGAAAATCCACGATCGCAAACCTTCTGATGCGTTATTACGATGTCCGTGAAGGCAATGTCTGTGTGGACGGACATGATGTCAGGACACAGAATAAAGAAACACTTCGGAAGCGCTTCGGATCCGCTTTCCAGAACGATGTCATTTTCCATGACACGATCCGTGAGAACATCGGATTCGGAAGAGGAATTCCAGACGAGAAGATCCTACGCGCGGCCGAAACCGCGCAGGCGGATTTCGCTCCTGAACGCGGCCTGGATCATGTGCTTGCCATCCGCGGTTCCGACCTGTCGGGCGGACAGAAGCAGAGAATGTACGTGGCCCGCGCGCTGGCGGGGGATCCGGAGATCCTGATCCTGGACGATTCCTCCTCCGCGCTGGATTATGAAACGGACGGACGCATGCGGGAGGCGATCCGTAAGAATTATCCCGGCATGACCATGATCGTCATTGCCCAGCGGATCTCCTCAGTCATGACTGCGGACCGTATCCTGGTCATTGACGAAGGGATGCTGGCCGGAAACGGTACGCATGCGGAGCTTATGGAGCACTGCGCGATCTACCGGGAGATCGCGGACTCCCAGATCGGGACAGGCACGGCTGAAGAGCGTTCGGATGCCGGCCGGGTCCGTACGGCAGAGATCCCCAAAGAGCCGCTTCGGCGTGAAACTTTGAAAGAAGGCGCTCTGAGAGATCTGGGAGAAGGCAGTTATGAAGATCTGCTGTCCGAGGTCATGGAGAAGCAGCGGAAGATCTCGAAAGAAGACACCTACAAGGAATGCCTGAAGGTCGTCCGCGAACAGCTGAACAAAGAAGAAAAAGCCACACGGGGCGTCAACAAGAGCCATGTGTTCAAGCGGCTCTTCTCGTATCTTCTGAGACATTGGCAGCTTCTGGCCGCCGCGCTTGCCCTGACACTGGTTTCCAACGTGCTGCTTCTCGCGGTTCCGAAGATCTCCGGCGAAGCCGTGGACGCGATGACCATGGGCGCCGGGGCCGTGGATTTCGACCTGATCTGGCAGAAATGCGTGACCATGATCATCCTGATTGTCGTATCGTGCGTTCTGAGTTTCGTTTTGTCGGTCATCATGGCCAGGATCACGAAGAAGATCGTGTCGGGCATGCGGAGCGAACTGTTTGACAGGCTTTTGAAACTCCCGGTGAACTATTTCGACACCCACGCCGCAGGCGACATCATTTCCAAGATCACCTACGACGTGAGCACGATCAACACAAGCCTCTCTTCGGATGCGGTCACGCTGGCATCGTCTCTGGTGACCGTCGTCGGCGCTTTCGTCATGATGCTCACGATCTCGCCAGTACTGCTTCTGGTATTCCTCATCATGATCCCGGTGGACGTGATCTATACGCGCTGGCTCTCTTCCAAGACCAGACCGCTGTTCAGAGCCCGTTCCGGCAAGCTTGGGGAAATGAACGGGCTTGCGGAAGAGATGATCGGCGGACAGCACACGATCAAGGCTTATTCCAGGGAACTGTACGCAAGCCGCCGTTTCCAGAAAATGAACGAGACGGCGGTGGAGGCGTATTACAAGGCGGATTACATGGCGACCCTCAACGGTCCGTCGGTCAATTTCCTGTCGAACCTGTCGCTCATCCTGGTGGCGGCGCTCGGCGCAGTGCTTCTGGGTCTTGCGGCCAAAGGTTCCGCATCGCCGGGCAGCATTTTCGTGATCACCTTCGGACAGGTGACCTCGTTCATCCTGTACGCGAAGCGTTTTTCAGGCCCCATTAACGAAGCGGCCAATGTGGTCGCGGAGCTTCAGAGTTCGCTTGCCGCGGC
>DBVJ01000103.1:1768-2833 GCA_002308115.1 Lachnospiraceae bacterium UBA1267 | reverse complement strand
ATGCTGAACCAGGCCGGGGGCGACCGTGAGATTCTGGCGAGACACCTCGGGATATCGGACCACCAGGCCAAATATATCACCCAGTCCGGTGAAGGCACGGGGCTTCTCTTTTACGGAAACGTGATTCTGCCCTTCACAGACCATTTTCCGAAGGATCTCAAGCTCTACAGGATCATGACGACGAAGCCCCAGGAGATCGAGAAGGCAAAGGGGCTTCCAGAGGAGGCCGGAGATGAGTGACCTGAACGGGGAAGAGAAACTATTTATGCAGGACATGACGGACGTGGACCCGAAAGACGAACCGTCCGGAAAACTCCGGCAGGATTCCTTCTCGATGGAGCACGGATCAAAACTCCGTCATGAGCGGCTGATCGATGAACGGACCGGGGTAATGGAACTTCCCTCGGTCCGGAGAAGGAACGAATACCGGAAGAAGATGAAAAAGGAACAGGCCGGGAAAGGCGTTTTGAAAAGACCTCTTGAAGGAGCCGCCATGGGGACTGCGGTCGTGGGACACCTTGCGCTCTCGCAGGACGAGGACGACAGCGCATCCTCGGACGCGGTCCATACAGGCGAGGAAGCGGTCCTGACCGCTTCGGAATCCCGCTATTCAGGGAAAGTGAGGAAGCACAGCGCATATACCGAACCCACCCTGGAGGAGAAAGGCAGGGCGGTGGAGTCCGCCTCGAAAAGGATCCAGAAGAAGGAGATCCAGAAAGGCTACCAGAGCGCCAAGGCCGGTCAGAGGAGTGCCGCGGCCAAAGCGGGCAGCAAGGCCGCGAAGGAAGGCAAAGCCGCCGCGAAGGCAGGTAAGGAAACAAAGAACACCTTCCAGTCCGTCGCGAACTTCATCAAGAACCACCCGATGGGCGCCCTTGCTCTTGCGGGCATACTGTTCCTCATCATTATCGGTGCTTCGATGTGTTCGACCTGCGCTTCCTTCTTTGCGGGAGGCGGAGGCGCGGTATCCGCGACCAGCATCACCGCCGCGGAAAAAGACGCGCTTTCGGTCGAGCAGGCCTATCTCCAGATGGAGCAGGCAAAGGCTGAGGAACTGGAAGCGAT
>DBVJ01000103.1:324-1721 GCA_002308115.1 Lachnospiraceae bacterium UBA1267 | reverse complement strand
CCGGATCTTGGCCACGATCCCTATGAGCTTGCCGCGCTCTTTACCGTCCTTTACGGGGACTATAAGGAGTACAAGGCAAAAATTGATCTGAAGAAGATCTTCGCCTTTCAGTATGAGACTGAGAGCGACGTCACGTTTGAATATGCGGATCCCGAGCCGGAAAGCACTGAGGCGGATTCCGACGACTCCGGTAATCCCTCCGATGAAACGGCACAGGAAAAGGAGCGCTGCGCGAAAGTCGTGATCACGCTGAAGAACCACGGGATCCGGTATGCGGCGGAACGCATGGGATTCACTGAGGAGCAGCTTCAGCAGTTTGACCTTCTGGTGTACACAAGAGGGAACCGTCCGGATCTCTTCGACGGGTATGAATTCTCGGACTATGAGGTCCCCGCAAAGTATCTTGCCGACAGACGTTTCGCAGCTATTTACGCCGAAGCGAAGAAGCATCTCGGAACCAGCTACGTCTGGGGAGGTGAGACGCCTGCCCGGGGCTTCGACTGCTCGGGCTACGTGAGCTACGTACTGAACCATTCAGGACTTTACAGTTTTGAACGGACGGACTGCAACGGTCTTCTCTCAATGTGCACGAAGGTGAACAGGGGAAGCGCAAAGCCCGGCGACCTCGTGTTCTTCGAAGGGACACAGGACAAGTACGGAGCGACGCACGTCGGTATCTATCTGGGCGGCAATATGATGATCCACGCCTCCCGCCCGTCAGTCCGGTATATTTCCCTGGACAATCAATACCTGAAGGAGCATTTTATGACGTTTGGGCGGATGCCCGATAAGGAGGGACAATGAGCGCAAAACTGGAAAAACTCGGCGCGGACCTAAAGCGCGCCAGAGAGAAGGCCGAAGAATGGGCCAAAAGGGCGGAGGAACTGGAAGAAAAATACCGGGAGCAGGAGAACACCGAGATCTGTGAGATCACGAGAAGCTTCAAACTGACCCCGGAGAAGCTCCGGAGGTTACTAAGGGAGACTGGCGAGAATCTTCCGGATCCCCGCCTTGCTGAAATGATTGAAGCGGAGGAAGAAGAAAATGAGGACTAAAGTTGTTACCGCGATGCTCGGAATCCTTGCCGCGATGCTCATCGCGGTGGATCCCGCATATGCAGCTGAAGAAAGCAGAAAAGCCACGACTGAAGCTACGGAATCCGAGACCGAAGAAACGAAGAAAGAGACAAGGAAGGCAACTGAAAAGGCAACCGAAAAACCTACGGAAAAGCATACGGAAAAGGAGACAAAAAACAGCGAAAGCATCCCTTTTGTCGATGACTTTGATCTTGCCTTCACCCCTGAAGGGAACCTCATTCTGGTCGATGATTTCGTCACTTCATCCGGGAAGCAGTTCATGACCGTCATGACGAAAGCCGGCAACACCTTCTATATCAT
>DBVJ01000103.1:0-267 GCA_002308115.1 Lachnospiraceae bacterium UBA1267 | reverse complement strand
GAGTCCGAAGCAGAAGAGGCATCCGCCTCGCTGGAATCGGAAAAAGAAGAGAGGGAACAGAAAGACAGCACGACCGTACCCGATGAAACGAAGGCACCGGAGAAAGAGGAAGGAGAGAAGGACAAACTGAAAAGCATCCTCACGATCGCTGTCCCGATCGCCGTCGTAATCGGTGTTCTGATTCTGTTCATTATGAAGAAGAAAAAGAGCTCCGGGTCATCCGGTCCAAAGGCTCAGAGACCGGATGAAGAAGACGAGGATGAGTAC
>DBVJ01000048.1:21616-22200 GCA_002308115.1 Lachnospiraceae bacterium UBA1267 | reverse complement strand
AAGGATCCGACCAAGGTGGACCGTTCCGCGTCCTACGCGCTCCGTTATGCGGCGAAGAATGCCGTGGCGGCAGGCCTTGCGAAGCGGATCGAGATCCAGATCTCTTATGCGATCGGCGTTGCGAGACCGGTATCCCTCACCGTTGACACATTCGGCACAGGAACCGTATCGGACGAGGAGATCGTACGGAAGATCACGAAGGTATTTGACTTCCGGCCCGCCGGCATCATCAAAATGCTGGACCTCAGACGCCCGATCTACAAGAAGACGGCAGCCTACGGCCATTTCGGCCGCACAGACGTGGATCTTCCCTGGGAACGCCTGGACAAGTTGGAAGAACTCAGGAAGGCATAAAAAGACCCGGCGCTCCGGAAGGACGGAAGGGACGGCCGGAGCGCCGGTGAAAACCTGCGGGATGCGGGGACATTTTTGAAAAGAACTCACAAAGAGGAGACATCAGATATGGCAGACAAGAAAATGGTGGAACAGATCACTTCGCGGGACGTGGATTTTGCGCAGTGGTATACGGACATCGTCAAGAAGGCGGAACTCATGGAATACTCTTCCGTGAAGGGCTTCATGGT
>DBVJ01000048.1:10347-21546 GCA_002308115.1 Lachnospiraceae bacterium UBA1267 | reverse complement strand
TACATGCCGATGCTCATTCCGGAATCCCTGCTTCAGAAAGAAGCGGACCACGTCAACGGCTTCGCGCCGGAGGTGGCCTGGGTGACGATGGGCGGTTCGGAACCGTTGCAGGAGAGACTCTGCGTGCGCCCGACCTCCGAGACCCTGTTCTGCGATTTTTATGCCAAGGACATCCATTCCTACAGAGACCTGCCGAAGGTCTATAACCAGTGGTGCTCGGTGCTCCGCTGGGAGAAAGAGACGAGACCTTTCCTGCGCTCCAGAGAATTTTTGTGGCAGGAAGGCCATACGGCTCATGCCACGGCCGAAGAGGCGCAGGAGCGCACCATTCAGATGCTGAACGTATATGCGGACTTCTGTGAAGAATTCCTGGCGATCCCCGTGATCAAGGGGCAGAAGACCGATAAGGAGAAATTTGCCGGCGCAATCGAGACCTATACGATCGAAGCGCTGATGCATGACGGAAAAGCGCTGCAGTCCGGCACCTCTCACAACTTCGGAGACGGCTTCGCCAAGGCCTACGGCGTGACATTTACCGACAAGGACAATCAGCTGAAGTTCGTACATCAGACGTCCTGGGGCGTTACGACCCGCCTGATCGGCGCCATCATCATGGTACACGGAGACGACGAAGGCCTTGTGCTTCCGCCGGCCGTCGCGCCGACGCAGGTCGTCGTCATCCCGATCGCGTTCCATAAGGAAGGCGTCCTGGAGAAATCCGGAGAGATCGCGGAGCGCCTCGGCAAGGTCGCACGGACGAAGTTCGACACTTCCGACAAGAGCCCCGGCTACAAGTTTGCGGAAGCGGAAATGCGCGGCATCCCGGTACGTGTCGAGATCGGCCCGAAGGACATCGAAGCCGGCCGTGCGGTGCTTGTGCGCCGCGACACCCGCGAGAAGATCGAAGTGCAGCTTGAAAATATCGAAGAAGAAGTCACGAAGCTTCTCGGCACGATTCAGCATGACATGCTGGAGCGCGCACGCGCTTTCCGCGACGCGCATACCTACGAGGCGCGTGACTATGAGGAGTTCAAGGACACGGTCGAGAACAAGCCCGGCTTCATCAAAGCCATGTGGTGCGGCGATCAGGCCTGTGAAGACAAGATCAAGGAAGAATTCTCCGCAACGAGCCGCTGCATCCCCTTCGTGCAGGAACACGTCGGCGACGTGTGCGTCTGCTGCGGAAAACCCGCGAAGAAGATGCTGTATTGGGGTAGGGCTTACTAAATGAGTGACGAAAAAAAGACGCCGTTCGTCCGGCCGAAGGACGAGAACTTTGACGTTCCGGAAGCAGGCAGGGGCGTGCAGAACAATGAAAAAACGAAAGACGAGGGGCCGAAGCAGAACCCCTTGGTGATCGTTGCGATTCTTGCAAGCGGTCTGGTGATCGCCGCCGTTTCGGTCTTCCTCTATCAGGTATTGAAGAGCAATCAACGCACCGTGATCCCCACCCAGAGCGCGACGGAATTTCCGGTCCAGTCTTCAGAGACGCCGCCTGAAAGCCAGGAGAGCGAAGGACAGGAGACGACCGTGCCCCCGTCCGGAGAGCAGGAGACCACGGTGCCGCCGACCGAATCGACGCCGGCGGAAGAGACGACCTACGCGGAATATGACATCACCATTCAGGATGTCACCTATCACGTACAGGACGGCTACGCCATCGTCACAAAGTGCAAGGTCAAGACGACGCTGGTGGAGATCCCGGCTGAGATCGAAGGCTGGCCGGTCCGGACCATCGGCGACAACGCCTTCAACGGCAACACCTACGTGAAGAATATCCGCATCCCCTCCAGCGTGACCGCATTTGGAGATTACGCCTTCTCGAACATGGGCCTCATTCACGAGATCATTATCCCGCCCTCCGTCATCTACTTCGGCGCGCATTGCTTCGACTACACAAGCGGACAGGTCTTCGTCGTGCAGGAAGGCAGCTTCGCGTGGCAGGCAGCCAAAAACAACAACATTCCTTTCCGGATCGGTGATAAATTCAGCTTTGAATAAGCGTTAAAGCCCATTCGGAGCTACGATTCATTATTTCCGAAGCAACCTATGAAACTCCCGGAAACGGTAGAAATGATCCTCGATATCCTCCGCCGCGCAGGCTATCCGGCCTACGCGGTGGGCGGCTGCGTGCGCGACACGATCCTCGGCCGGGAGCCGAACGACTGGGACATCACGACGTCCGCCCGTCCGGAAGAGGTCAAAAAGTGTTTCCGCCGCACGGTCGATACCGGCATCGCCCACGGCACCGTGACCGTCATGATCCGGAAGAAAGGTTATGAAGTCACCACCTTTCGCATAGACGGCCAGTACGGCGACGCGCGCCATCCGGACAATGTCGTCTTCACCTCTGACCTTCGTGAAGACCTGCTCCGCCGCGACTTTACGATCAATGCCATGGCCTACAGCCATGAAAGCGGCCTCGTGGATCCCTTCGGCGGCCAGGAAGACCTCCGAAAGAAGATCGTCCGTGCCGTCGGCGTACCCGTCGAGCGCTTCACCGAAGACGCGCTCCGCGTCCTCCGCTGTGTCCGTTTCGCCGCCCAGCTGGGTTTCTCCATCGATCCCAAGACCTACGACGCCGCGAAAGAACTTTCCCGGAATCTTGGTAAAATCTCCGCGGAACGCATCCGTGAAGAGTTTCTGAAAATTCTGCTGTCCGCCCATCCGGACTACACCGCAAAGCTTCAGGAGATCGGCGCGATGCCATTTATCTACCCTTCCTACAGGGAGATTCAGAACGAAGCGGAACGCGCCCTCCTTCTGGCGCCCGAGGACAAAGTCCTCCGCCTCACCGCCTTCCTCTATCAGGGCGGGGTAAAAGCTGCGGAAGCCTTCTTCGACCGCCTGAAATTCGACAACGACACCCGTAACCGTGTCCTGCACCTCATCCGCCATAAAGACGCCGCCCTCGGAGCCGAGCCGAGGAGCCTCCGGAAGTTCCTCTCCGTATTCGGCAAAGAAGATGTCGATAAGCTCCTCCTCTTCCATGAGAAGATTCTCGGAACCGACCTCACCGAGGTCCGCCGGGAACTCAAAGGCATCGAAGAGCGCGGAGAATGCACCAGCCTCAAAGAACTGGCGCTCACCGGCAATGACCTTACCGCCATGGGCATGAAACCCGGCCGCGAAATGGGCGCCCTCCTCCACGAGCTTCTGGAAGCCGTCATTGAAGAGCCAAAACTGAATACCAAAGAGAAACTGAAAAAGATCGCGGAGGGACGGCTTCAGGGCTAAAATTTCCGGCATAAAATGCTTTTCGCAAGCTTTCCGAACATTTTGTGAAAAAAGATTGCAAAACCATTTTGTAAATGTTACATTCAATTAGTTGGAGCGGAGGGACCGCTTCACGGAGGGCCCGCGGGATCATCCTTGCGGCAAGGGAAAAAAGGAGGACGGAATATGGCGTACAAGATCTCTGAAGAGTGCATTATGTGCGGCCTCTGCCAGGCCAACTGCCCGGCGGATGCGATCTCCGAGGGAGAAGACCGTTATGTGATCGACCCGGAAGCCTGCATTCTGTGCGGCACGTGCGCGGAAAACTGCCCCGCGGGTGCGATTGCCGAAGCGGAAGCAGAAGAGGAAGAGACGGTCGAGGAAGCCGAGCCGTCCGAAGAAGAAGGAGGACAAACGATGGCATTCAAGATTTCTGCAGATTGCATTATGTGTGGTCTCTGCCAGGCCAATTGCCCGGCCGACGCGATCTCTGAGGGAGATGGCCAGTATGTGATCGATCCGGAAAAGTGCGTTTCCTGCGGTACTTGCGCAGATAACTGCCCGGCAGGCGCGATCTCCGAAGAGTAAGCAGCATCTGACCGGCGCCTGATCGTTCAGGCGCCGGTCTTTTTGTGGACACCAAATTCATTTGAAAGGAATAGATTATGCAGAAATACGTTGTGTACTACAACCCCCTGTCCGCGAACGGCAAGGGCAAGGAAGAGGCTCAGAAGATCGAAGAGTTCCTGAAGGACTCGGAATTCACCTATGAAGACGCGACTCAGGCGGGGGATGAGGCGGAACTCCTCAAGAAGCTCCCCGAGGACGTGATCCCGGTGTTCACCGGCGGCGACGGTACGGTCAATTTCGTCGTCAATGCGATCAAGAAGTCCGGCACGAAGCGTCCGGTGTGGTTCTTCCCGGCCGGTTCCGGCAACGATTTCTGCAGAGACATCGGCAGGGAAAAGAATCCTGCCCCATTTGAGATCAATGAGTACGTCGATCATCTGCCCAGCGTCACGGTGCAGGGCAAGACCATGTATTTCGTGGACAATGTCGGCGCGGGCATCGACGGCTACTGCTGCGAGGAGAGCGACCGCCTGAAATCCATCGGAAAGCACCAGTCCTATCAGATGATCGCCGTGAAGGGTCTTCTGGGCAAATGGAACCCCGTGGACGCCAAGGTCACCGTGGACGGCGTGACCCGCGAGTACAAGAAGATCTACATGGCGCCGGTCATGTTCGGACGTTATTACGGCGGCGGCATCAAGATCGCACCCTCTCAGGACAGAAAGAACCCCGATCACAAAGTGACCAACGTCGTGGCCTGGGCGAAGAACCGCTTACAGGGCGTGTTCCTGTTCCTGTCCATCCTCATGGGCAATGCCGAGAAACTCACGAAGAACATCGAGTTCCACGAAGGCTACGACGTCAAGGTCGAGTTCAGCCCGGCTGTTGCGGTCCAGATCGACGGCGAGACTTTTACGAATGTGACGGAGTACGAAGTCCACGCAGACCGTTCTTAAAAGGTTTTCGGAACGTTTCGTTCAATTTTCATAGAAATTATGCGGAAAACGAGGGCTCGACCCTCGTTTTTCCGCAAAAAACTTGACAATCACGGCACTCTTGCTATAATTTTCGTTAGGAATGATGAAAATTATCATTCTTGAATTATCTTTAGGAGGAACACTATGAACAAGGCAGAACTGGTAGCGGCAATCGCGAAGAAGACGGGCCTGTCCCAGAAGGATTCTGCAGCGGCGCTGAAGGCTTTCACCGACACCGTCACCGCAGAACTGAAGAAGAAAGACGGCAAGGTTCAGCTTGTCGGCTTCGGCACCTTCGCTGTTTCCAAGAGGAAAGCGCGTGAAGGCCGCAACCCCCGTACGGGAGCGAAGATCAAGATCAAAGCTGCGAAGCTCCCGAAGTTCACGGCCGGCACGGCTCTTAAGGAAGCTGTTAAATAACGAATGAGGCTAGATAAATTTCTGAAAGTCTCCAGACTGATCAAGAGACGCACCGTTGCGAACGAAGCCTGCGACGCAGGCCGGGTGTCCGTGAACGGCAAACCTCAAAAAGCCGGTTATGAAGTCAAGACCGGCGACGTCATTGCAATTTCCTTCGGTCAGAAGACCGTGGAAGCTGAAGTCCTTGACGTCCAGGAGACCGTAAAGAAAGAAAATGCAGGAGATTTGATTCGTTTTTTATAAGCGATTTTCCGAAGAAACCCCCGCGGAGAAATCCGCGGGGTGTTTTTTCTCTTGAAATATGGAAAAGACCGCGTTATAGTAATATCTGTATAAGTGGTTTTATGCGGAGGCGGAAATGTCGGAAGGCACGCAAAGGCTTAAAAAAGCGCATCGAAGGAGCGTCGTGATGGTGGTGATCGTCACGATCATTCTTCTGGTTGCCATCACGATCCCTGCCGTCCGGAACTATCAGATGAATCTGAAGCTTCAGATGGAGCGTGCGGCCTATGAGGCCAGCCTGGAGGCCGCAAAGCAGAAGGCGGAAGAACTGAAGGCCCGTGCGGATGCAGTCCTGACGGACGAGCAGATCATCGCGATCGCCCGTGCCCGTTTCGGACTGGTGTTCCCTGACGAGATCATTTTCAAACCCAAGAAGTGAAGGCAGATCTGATTTCCCGAATCCAAGCGTATATTGAGGCCAACGCGCTCTTCAAAAAAGAAGAGCGTGTTGTTTTAGGGTGCTCCGGCGGGCCGGATTCGGTCGCGCTTCTCATCATCCTGAAAGAACTGGGCTATGAGCCGGCGGCGGTCCATGTGAATCACGGGCTCCGGGAGAGTGCAGGGGAGGACGAAGCCTTCGTGCGTGATCTCGCGAACCGGCTTGGCGTACCGTTCCGCGCGGAGCACGCGGACGTCCGCTCACGGGTCGCAGAGACCGGCGAATCTGTGGAAGAAGCGGCCCGCAATCTGCGCTACGAGATCCTGTTCCGTGCGGTCCGGACCTTCGGCGCGAAGACGATCGCCCTCGCGCATCATGAAAATGATCAGGCGGAGACGGTTCTGTTCAACCTGGTCCGCGGGTCGGGGCTTCGCGGCCTCTCCGGCATGGCGCCGCTTCAGATCCGGGAAGTGATCCACACAGACGGCAAAAAGCAGAAGATCCGGATCGTCCGTCCGCTCCTTTTCGTTAAGAAGGCAGAGATCCTGGAATTTCTTCGTGAGCGGGGCGAGAGCTGGCGCGAGGACGAGACGAACCGGGACGACCGTATCTCCCGGAATCAGATCCGTCTTCATGTGATCCCGGAACTGGAGAAAGTCCGCGCGGATTCGGTGGACAAGATCGCCGAAGCTTCAGACTGGATCCGTGAAGTGGATGCCTATCTTACAAAGAAAGCCGCCGAATGGATCCGCGCGCACGCCGAGACCAACAAGAAGAGCAGCTGGATGGAACTTCCGGCTGAGCCTTTCCTTCAGGAAGAACGGGTGCTTCAGGACTATATGGTGGCGGAAGCCTTCCGGACGATCGGCCTTCCGATGAAGGACAAAGGCAGAAAGCACCTTGAGGCCGTGACCGAACTCTTCCTGAATACGGTCGGCAAGCAGGTGATGCTTCCGGGGGAATGGACGGCTGTCAGGAATTACACCGTGGTGCGGATCGAGAAGCTTTCGGAGAAAAGCCGGGACGAAGGGCGCGCGCCGGTGGAATACCTCATGAATACGAGGACATTTTCCTTCGACGGGACGCTCGGTTTCCCGAAAAAAACATATACGAAATGTTTTGATTATGATAAAATCAAACAACGTCCCGAACTCAGATTCCGAAAGCCCGGCGACCTCATTGCCGTGGCGCCGGGACAGCATAAAAAGCTGAAAGACTGGTTCATCGACGAGAAGATTCCTGTGAAGGAAAGAGACCGGATCCCCGTCATCGCGGACGGCCGGGACATCCTTTGGATCCTGGGGTACCGGATGAGCGCGGACCACAAAGTAACAGCCAAGACCAGAACCGTTCTGGAGATCACGATTGACATCAAATACGGGCGCGAGGCGCGCCCGGAAGCGGAGGCCTGACATGAAAGACAAAATCAGTATTATGATCCCGGAAGACAAGCTTATGGCCCGGATCGACGAGCTGGGAAAGCAGATCACGGAAGATTACAAGGGCGAGCCGATCCATCTGGTCGGCATCCTGAAAGGCTCCGTATTCTTTATGTGTGCGCTGGCCGAGCGGATCGATCTGCCTGTTACGCTTGATTTTATGCAGGTTTCCAGCTACGGCGACCAGACGCAGAGTTCCGGCGTCGTCCGTATCCACAAAGACACGGACGAGAGTCTGGAAGGCAAGAACGTCCTCATTGTGGAGGACATCATCGACTCCGGCCGCACGATGAGCTATCTTCTGAAGATCCTGGAGGCCAGAAAGCCGAAGAGCATGAAACTGGCGACGCTTCTGGACAAGCCCTCGAGGCGCGTCTGCGAAGTGACTGCGGACTATACGGGCTTCGAAGTGGAAGACAAATTTGTCATTGGATTTGGTCTGGATTTCGCGCAGAAATACAGAAACCTCCCATTTATCGGCGTCATTGATGAAATAGGAGACGAATAAGTGAATTCCCAGAAGAGAAGATTTCCTCCGTTCCTGATCTACCTGATCTTTATCGCGGTGCTGATCATCGGCGCGATCGTGATCTCCAGGACCGGAAACCGTTCGGAAACGGTCGCATACACGGACTACATCCGTGACCTTACGGACGGCAACATCAAAAAAGTTGAGATCCATCAGAATAACGAGGTCCCGACGGGCATCGTCTATTACACGACGTCGGAAGCCGAGCGGGCTTCGGTCAAGTCGGCCCCCGTGCCGGATGTCACAGAGGAGCTTCGGCGCCTTCAGGAGGCCGGCCTTACGGTCGCCGTTCTGGACGTGCCCGGAGAAGACATTTTCCTGACCACGATCCTGCCGATCCTGATCATCGGACTTCTGATGTTCGTCATGCTCATCTTCCTGAACGGACGGGCAGGGCAGTCGGGCGCCGGCGTGGCAGGCAACTTCACGAAGAGCCGCGCGCAGATCTCGGATCCCAAGAAGAACCAGATCCGTTTCAAGGACGTTGCGGGTCTTGAGGAGGAAAAAGAAGAGCTGGAAGAGGTCGTGGACTTCCTCCGCGATCCCAAGAAATATCTGAACATGGGCGCCAGGATCCCGAAGGGCATCCTTCTGGTGGGCCCTCCCGGAACCGGTAAGACGCTTCTTGCCAAGGCGGTCGCGGGTGAAGCCGGCGTGCCCTTCTTCACGATCTCCGGTTCGGACTTCGTGGAGCTGTTCGTGGGCGTCGGCGCGAGCCGCGTGCGCGACCTGTTCGGCACCGCAAAGCAGAACGCGCCGTGCATCGTCTTCATCGACGAGATCGACGCGGTCGCCCGTATCCGCGGCTCAGGCCTCGGCGGCGGACATGATGAGCGCGAGCAGACCCTGAACCAGATCCTGGTGGAAATGGACGGCTTCACGGTCAATCAGGGCATCATCGTCATGGCAGCCACCAACCGCGCGGACATTCTGGATCCGGCGATCCTGCGTCCGGGCCGTTTTGACCGCAAGGTCGCTGTCGGAAAGCCGGACATCAAAGGCCGTGAAGAGATCCTGAAGGTCCATGCCAGAAGGAAGAAGATCGGCGAGGACGTGGATTTCAAGAAGGTCGCGAAGACCACCGCAGGCTTTACCGGCGCGGATCTGGAAAATCTTCTGAACGAAGCCGCCATCGGCGCCGCGAAGCGCAACGCCGATTACATTACCGAACACGACGTCGAACTGGCCTTCGTGAAGGTCGGCATCGGCCAGGAAAAGCATTCCAAGGTGATTTCCGAGAAGGAGAAAAGGATCACGGCCTACCACGAAATGGGACATGCGATCCTCTTCGAGGAACTCCCGGAAGTCGGCTCCGTCCACACCGTGTCGATCATTCCGACGGGCCTCGGGGCCGCAGGCTACACCATGCCGCTTCCCGAAAACGACGAAATGTTCTACACGAAGTCGCGCATGCTCGAAGAGATCACGGTCTCCATGGGCGGCCGCATCGCCGAGGAAATGGTCTTCCATGACGTGACGACCGGCGCTTCCCAGGACATCAAGCAGGCGACGGAAATGGCCCGGCAGATGGTCATGAAGTACGGCATGTCCGAGAAGATCGGCTTCATCAATTACGAGCAGGGGCAGGAAGAAGTCTTTATGGGCCGTGATCTCGGCCACATGAAGACCTACGGAACCGAGATCGTGAACGAGATCGAAGCCGAAGTGAAGCGCATCATCGACGAATGCTACAAGAGGGCGACGGAGATCCTCAAGGCGAAAGAAGAAGTGCTGCATCGCGGCGCCGCGCTTCTTCTCGAAAAAGAAAAGCTGAACCAGGACGAATTCAGAGCGGTCTATTATGGAAGCAAAGAACCCAAAGAAGACAACGGAACCGAGGACATCGCGCCCGGAGAATGAGCCGGAAGCTCCTAAGGCGGGAAGCCTTGAAGACAGCAGGGTCGAGCTCCGGAAACTGGACCTTAGGGCCCTCTTTTCGGACGAGACGCCCCAGTACCGCTACCCCGAAGACATCGACCCCGGCGACGAGGTGCGATTCCGCTTCCGCACGCTCAGGAACAATGCGTGCAGCGTCTATTTCGTCGGACGTTCCATCCGGCGCAAGATGAAACGCGTCTATTCCCACGAGCAGTTCGATTATTACGAAGTCACCGTCAAGATCGGCGCGACGCGTTTTTACTACGGTTTCGAGATCGAGGGCGAAGACCGGAAGGTTCTGTATGACCGGACCGGCGTGGTGCTTCACGGCCGTCTGAATCCGGAGACCGCCTTCCGTATCATTCCCGGCTTTTCCGTGCCCGGCTGGCTCAAAGGCGCGGTCATGTACCAGATCTTCGTCGACCGCTTCCGGAACGGAGATCCGGCAAATGACGTGCTGACGGGCGAATACGCCTATCTCGGCCACCGCGTCGAGGGCATCACCGACTGGAACGGCCTTCCGGAGAACAATGACTCCTACCGTTTCTTCGGCGGCGACCTGGTGGGCGTCATGGAGAAGCTGGATTATCTCAAGCATCTCGGCGTCGAAGTCATTTATCTCAACCCCATTTTCGTCTCCCCCTCGAACCACAAATACGACACTCAGGACTACGATTACGTGGACCCGCATTTTGTCGGTTTCGTGGAGGACGGCGGCCAGACGCTCCCCTGGGGGCAGCTGGACAACCGTCAGTCGGAGCGCTATCTGACGCGCGTGACCTCGAAGGCCAATCTGGAAAATGCGAACGCGTACTTCGCGAAGCTTTGCGAAGAGATCCATAAGCGTGACATGAAGATCATTCTGGACGGCGTCTTCAATCACTGCGGCTCCTTCAACAAATGGATGGACCGGGAGCGGATCTATGAGGGCCGTCCCGGCTATGCGCCGGGCGCCTACATTACGGAAGACAGCCCCTATCATGACTATTTCTACTTTGACGAAGGCTCCAAATGGCCGCTGAACCGGCATTTTACCGGCTGGTGGAATCATCCGACCCTGCCGAAGCTGAATTACGAGAATTCTAAAGAGCTGCACGATTACATTTTACGCGTGGCGCGCAAATGGCTTGCCCCGCCCTATTCGATCGACGGCTGGCGGCTGGACGTTGCCGCCGACCTGGGAGATTCGTCGGCTTATAACCATGCCTTCTGGAGAGAATTCCGCGAGGTCGTCAAGGAAGAGAATCCGGACGCGGTCATCATTGCGGAACACTACGGCAATCCCGAGCACTGGCTCAGGGGCGATGAGTGGGACACCATCATGAACTACGACGCGTTCATGGAGCCGGTGGGCTATTTCCTGACCGGGTTGGAAAAGCATTGCGATTCTTACGAAGCGTATCTTGCGGGCAACGGAAAGGCATTTTTCGAAAACATGACCCGCGCCGGCCTGAACCTGCCGTCTCAGTCACTGTATTCGGCCATGAACGAGCTCTCGAACCACGACCA